>CAILKC010000492.1 GCA_903834675.1 uncultured Victivallales bacterium
GCCGCCGTCCTACCGCAAGTCGAATCCTGCCGACCAGCCGATCCTCTTCATCGCTCTGAGCAGTCCGACGGTGCCGCTGTCGGCGCTCGACCAGTATGGCCAGACCATGAGCCAACGCATCTCGATGGTGGAGGGCGTCGCCCAGGTGCAGTTGCGGGGTTCGCAGAAGTATGCGGTGCGCATCCGCCTGGATCCGGTGGCGATGAACGCTCGCGGGCTGGGCGTCGACGAGATTGCGGCGGCGGTCGAGGCGCAGAACGTGAACCAGCCGTTGGGCACGCTCAGCGGTCCGTACCGGTCGGTTACCTTGCTGGCCAATGGCCAACTGACGGTGGCCAGCCAGTACCGGCCGCTGGTGGTGGCGGTACGCAACGGCCAACCCGTGCGGCTGGAAGACGTGGCCACCGTCATCGACAGCGTGCAGAATGACAAGGATGCCGCCTGGTACATCACGCCGACCTCCAAGGCGCGCTCGATCTTCCTGCAGGTCATGAAGCAGCCGGGCAGCAACACGGTCAAGGTGGCCGATGCCGTACGAGCGGTGCTGCCGTCGTTTCAGGAGCGCCTGCCGACCGCGGTCTCGATGCAGATTCTGCGCGACAGCAGCGAACCGATCCGCGCCTCCGCCGAGGATGTCCAGTTCACCCTGCTGCTGACGCTGGCCCTGGTGGTGCTGGTCATCTTCATGTTCATCCGCAACGTCTCGGCCACGGTCATTCCCAGCCTGGCCTTGCCGATGTCGTTGGCAGGCACCTTCGCGGTCATGTACCTGCTCGACTACAGCCTGGACAACCTGTCGCTGATGGCGCTCACCCTGTCGGTGGGCTTCGTGGTCGACGACGCCATCGTCATGCTTGAGAATATCGTCCGCCACCTGGAGATGGGTAAGACGCGCCTGCAAGCGGCACTGGACGGCGCCCGGGAAGTGGGGTTCACTATCATCTCCATGACCCTGTCGCTGGCGGCGGTCTTCATTCCGCTGCTGTTCATGGGCGGCATGATGGGGCGGCTCTTCACTGAGTTTGCCGTAACCATCGGGGTGGCGGTGCTGGTCAGCGGCGTGGTCAGCCTGACGCTCACGCCGATGCTCTGCAGCCGGTTTCTGCGCGAACCGCGCCTGGTCCATCACGGCGCCGTGTACCGCGCCACGGAAGCGGGCTACCAGGTGTTGGCGCGGTTCTATGGGTGGAGTCTGCTGAAGGTGTTGCGCTACAAGTTTCTGACGCTGCTGGTGTCCGTCGCGGTTCTGTGGGGTACCGCGGACCTCTACAAGCGCGTTCCGAAGGGCTTCATTCCGTCCGAAGATCGTGACCTGATCAATGTCGGCACGGAAGCGGCGCAGGACATCTCGTGGGGGTCGCTGGTGGAGCACGTGATGGCGCTGGCGGAGATTGTGCGCCAGGATCCCAACGTGGACCGTTTCATGGTCGACGTGGGTACGGGCGGGTCCATGAACATCATGCTCAAACCGCGCCGCGAGCGCCAGCTTTCCGCCGATCAGGTGATCGATGAGTTACGCCCCAAACTCAACCGGGTGCCGGGCATCCGCGCCATGCTGGTCAACCCGCCGCCTATCCGCGTCGGCGGGCGGCAGTCCAGGAGTCTCTATCAGCTGACGCTGCAGAGCACCGACATCGAGCAACTCTACGTCTACGCCGACAAGCTCGAACAGCAGATGCGGAAGCTCGACTACCTGCAGGATGTCTCCAGTGACATGCAACTGAAGAACCCCCAGTTGAACGTCGACATCGACCGGGATCAGGCCATTTTGCTGGGCGTCACGCCGCAGCAGATCGAGGATACCCTCTACAGCGCCTACGGGCCCCGGACGGTGTCGACGATCTTCGCCCCCAATGACCAGTACGATGTCATCATGGAGGTGTTACCCGAGTACCAGACGGATCCCTCCATGTTGTCCATGCTCCACATTCGTTCGGCCGCGGGGAAGCTGGTGCCGCTGTCAGCCGTGACCCGGCAGCGCGAGGACGTGGGGCCGCTCTCGATCAACCATGCCGGGCAGTTGCCGGCGGTAACAGTCTCCTTCAACCTTAGACGGGACATCGCTCTGGGGCAGGCGCTGGACCGACTCACGACCCTGACGCGCGCCGAGATGCCTCGGGGGATGACGGCGGGCTTCCAGGGCAGTGCCCAGCAGTTCCAGGCATCCCAGGCGAGCATGGGCTGGTTGCTGGTGCTGGCCATCGTGGTGATCTACGTGGTGCTCGGCATCCTCTATGAGAGTTTCATCCACCCGCTCACCATCCTGACGGCGCTGCCTTTCGCGGGTTTCGGGGCGCTGTTGACGCTGTACGTTTTCGGCGCGGAACTTTCGGTCTATGCGTTCGTCGGCGTGATCATGCTGGTAGGACTGGTCAAGAAGAACGGCATCATGATGATCGACTTTGCCATTGACGCGCAGCGCCGGGAGGGCAAGAACGCACATGACGCGATTCACGAAGCCTGCGTCATCCGCTTCCGGCCGATCATGATGACCACCATGGCGGCGCTGATGGCGGGGCTGCCGATCGCCTTGGGCTACGGCGCCGGGGCGGAGTCGCGCCGGCCGTTGGGACTGGCGGTCGTCGGTGGGCTACTGTTCTCCCAGAGCCTGACGCTCTACGTGACCCCCGTCTTCTATCTGTATATGGAGAGGCTGCAGGCCTGGTTGCGCCGGAAGCCGGCGCAGTCCCACCCCACGGCAACCGTAGAATCACCCTCGTCTCCATCCATCCAAACATAGGGACACTAGCGAATGAACCCCATCAGATTCGGACTCTGCGGCCTGGGACGTATCGGCGTGGTTCATTGCCGCTGCTTCTCCCAGGAGAAGGACAAGTACCAACTCGTCGCCGTCTGCGACCGCGAAGCGGAACGAGCGGACAAGCTGAGGGAGGAATATCGCTGCGCGGGGTACACCGACTTTGCCGAGTTCCTGAAGAACCCGGAGATGGAGCTGGCGGTGATCGTCACCCGCTCCCAGGACCACGTGAACCACGCGGCGCAGGCGCTGGCAGCGGGCAAGGTCGTGCTGCTGGAGAAGCCCATCGCCGTGACGCACGACGATCTCCGGACACTCAGGGAACTCGACAAGACGTACCCCGGCAGGCTGTTCTTCCTCCACAATCACCGTTTCGAGCCGTCCTTCCAGAGCGTCCAGCGGATCATCGCCACTGGCGTCCTTGGCGAGATCCAGTTGGTGAAGATCCGCCGCCATCATTCCTTCGGGCGCCGCCGTGACTGGCAGACGCTCCTGGAGTACGGCGGGGGCCAACTCAGTTGCTGGGGGCCACACATCATCGACCAGGCTTTGCAGCTCATCCATTCGCCGGTCAAGGACATCTGGAGCCACCTCAAGCGGGTCCACGCCCTGGGCGACGCCGACGACCATGTGAAGATCCTGCTGGTCGGGGAGAATGGCATCGTCGCCGACCTCGAGATCAGCTACACGGTGGCTCTGCCGGAGGCCTATTGCACGGTCTACGGCAACCGGGGCAGCCTGATCTGTGCTGACGAGAAGACCCTTCAGCTCAAGTACATGGAGCCGGGGTACAGGTTGCCCGAACGCCAGGTCGTTCCCGGTCTTCCTCCGCCCAACGGCGGTTTTGGGAATGATGAGGATTTCCGCTGGGTTCAGAAGACCGTCAAGGTCGAACCCGAGGGCAACATGTGGGAGCTGGTCGAGTTCGAAATCGCCCGCCATCTCTACCGTGCTATCCGGGAGAACATCCCGTTCCCGGTGCGCAACGCGGACGCCCTGGAGGTGGCGCGCGTGACCGAGGTGGTGAAGCAGCAGAACCCCCAGTTCAAGTGGCTGTGACCCAGCGCCGAAGCTGGCGCTGGAGTTGAGGCGGGAGAGACGATGAATAAGGTCAGGATAGGGCAACTCGGCGTCTGCCACGAGCACGCCGCCGGGAAGATCATCAGCCTGCGCGGCCTGCCAGACATCTTCGAGATCGTCGGCGTGGTCGATGACCGCTCCTCCACCTCCGCCAAGTTCGCGGGCTCCGACCTGCAGCCGTACGCCGGTCTGAGATTCATGAGCGAGGAGGAGCTCTTCAGCGTCCCCGGCCTCCAGGCAGTGACCGTCGAGACCCCAAATTCCGACCTCGTCCCCACCGCCCTGCGCTGCCTGGAGCGCCATCTGGCCATGCACCTGGACAAGCCTGGCGGCGAGGACCTGCAGCTCTTTAGCAAGCTGCGCCGAGGCTGCGAGGAGCGCCAGATTCCCTTCCAGATGGGCTACATGTTCCGCGGCAACCCGGCCATACAGTTCTCCCAGAGGGCGATTCGGGAAGGCTGGCTGGGCGAGATATTCGAGATCCAGGCGAGCATGAGCCACAACTACGGCGGCGATGCCTACCAGGGGTATGTGGGCGAGTTCAAGGGCGGCATCATGTTCAACCTCGGCTGCCATCTGATCGACTTCATCGTCCCGATGCTCGGACGTCCGGAGAGGATCGTGCCGTTCCTGAAGTCGGCTCCCGGATGCCCCGACGCGATCAAGAACAACGGCCTGACGGTTATGGAGTATGCGCACGCTACGGTGACCCTGCGGGCGTGCAGCTTCGAGGTCGAAGGGCTGCCCAACCGCCGCCTGAAGATCTGCGGGACCAAGGGGACGATCGAGCTCTGTCCGCTGGAGCGCTTCGACGGGAAGCCCCTGCTGCTGCGCCTGGCGCTCCTCGCAGCGAACCCCGAGTACGCCGCCGGAACCCACACCGTCGATTTCGGGGTCAAGCGGGACCGCTATGCCGACCAGTTGCTCGAATTGGCGAAGACGGTCAACGGCGAGATGGCGAACCCCTACGGCTATGACCACGACTGCCTGGTGCAGGAGATCCTTCTCGCGGCTTCCGGATACACCACGTGGAGAGGCTGAACATGCACGCCATGCTCGTTGATGCCAGTAAGAAGCTCGTGTGGAGCGAGGTTCCCGAGCCGGAGCCAAGAGCTCATGAAGTCCTCATTGAAATCCATGCCGTAGCGCTGAATCGTGCCGACTTGATGCAACGCGCCGGGGAGTATCCCTCGCCGCCAGACTGGCCCGAGTGGATGGGGTTGGAGGTCGCAGGCATAATCCTGAAAGCTCCCGCCGGAAGCCGCTGGCGGATCGGCGATAAGGTCTGCGCGCTGCTCGGCGGAGGAGGCTACGCGGAGAAGGTCGCGGTCCCGGCTGACCTGGTCCTCCCGGTTCCGCCAGGCTTGTCGATGGCGGAGGCCGCCGCGATCCCGGAGGCGTTCACCACGTCCTACTTGAATCTCTGCCTCGAAGGCCGGATGAAGGCGGGCGACACGGTCCTGATCCAGGCTGGCGCCAGCGGCCTGGGCATGGCGGCGATCCAGCTTGCGAAAGGCCTCGGGGCGACCGTCATAACAACCGTCGGCTCGGAGGAGAAGGCCCATTTCGTCCGTACCCTCGGCGCCGATATCATCGTCAACCGGAAGACCGCTGATCTTGGCGCGGTCATGGACAAGCATCCCGTGGACATCGCCCTGGATTGCGTGGTCGGTGCGGGGATGGGTGCCCAGGTCGAAAAGATGGCTCGCGGCGGGCGTTGGATCGTCATCGCGACACTCGCCGGAGCCCGGACCGAAATCGACCTGAATGTCTTCTTCCGCAAAGGCCTGAAGCTGATCGGCAGCACGCTGCGCAGCCGGAGCTCGGCCATGAAGGCGGAAATCCTCTCCGAACTTGAGACGACGCTCTGGGGAAAATTCTCCTCAGGGGACATCAAGTCCATCGTCTACAAGACGCTCCCGATGGCAAAGGCGGAGGAGGCGCACGGGATTCTCGAAAAGCAGCAGAACCTTGGCAAGGTCGTCCTAACCCTCAGGTGACCGGAGAGACGATGAGCCTGGATTTCAAAGACCGGATCGCGATCATCTCCGGCGCTGCCTCCGGCATGGGGCTGCTCGCCGCGCAGGAGCTGTCCAGGGCTGGCGCGAAAGTCCTGTTGGCCGACGTCAATGCGGCGGCCGTCGAGGCGGCCGCCGAAGGCCTTCGCGGAAGCGGCAGCGAGGCCGTCGGCCTCAAGGTGGACGTCCGCAAGTACGCTGAGGTGAAGAGGGCCGCCGACATGGCTTTGGAGACGTTCGGCCGCATCGATATCCTGCTGAACTTCGCGGGCGGCGCCGAGACGCGGGTCTGCAACTGCCACAAGCCCTTCCACGAACTGCCCGTCGAGGTCATCGACTGGGGGCTCGACGTGAACCTCAAGGGCGCGGTCTACTTCTGCCACGCCGTGCTGGGCGCGATGATAAGGCAGAAGCGCGGCGTCATGATCAATCTGGGCTCGGTCACCGGTGTGGAGGGCTCCGCAGGCGCGGTGAGCTACAGCGCCGCCAAGAGCGGAATCATCGGGCTCACCAAGGCCTTGGCTCTCTCCGGAGCCCCGTATGGCGTCAGGGCCTGCTGCGTTTCGCCAGGCCCGGTACTGACTCGTCCGGCCATGGCGAACATGAAAACCCGCCTTGGCCGCGCCGCCGAACCGCAGGAGGTCGTCGATCTCATCCTCTACCTCTGCTCGGAGAAGGCCGCGTTCATCACCGGTTCCAACTACATGATCGACGGCGGCCGCACCTGCGGCGGCATGGACTAGCGCAAGACCAGGGGCCTGTCTCACGAACGATCCCGTCGACGGCGGGATCGTCGTGGCTTAGGCATGCTCCTGAGAATCAGGGAAAAAGGAAAACACGATGCGGCCTTCTTTTCTCAACAAGCCCTACCCGGTGATCACTGGAATCATGTCCGGACAGACCCCCCAGGAATTGATTGCCGAATCGAAAAATGCGGAATTCGATGGGGCGCAGGGCCTCGCCATCTGTCTTTCGGACCTGAAGCCGGATTTCCGCAATCCGGAATCCCTCAAGAGCGTCGTCGATTCGGTGAATTTGCCGTTCATGTTCTTCTTTTACCGCAACGACCGCTGGCAGGACTCCAGTGATGAGGCGCGGCAGGAGGTGTTGCTTGCCGCCGCGTCTGCCGGCGCCGCCATGATTGATGTCATGGGGGATTTGTATGATCCATCTCCCTTGGAAATAACCCGCGATCCAAGCGCCATCGACAAACAGAAACGTCTTATTGATAAGATTCACGCCAAAGGCGCTGACGTTGTCATCTCCAGCCATATGTCAGGTTCGCGCACGACGGAACAGGTCATTGAGCACCTGCGCGAGCTTGAATCACGCGGTCCGGAGGTTGTCAAGATCGTCACCGGCATCAACACGGAAGCTGAACTCGCCGAAGCGTTCCGCACGACCATGGCCTTGAAACGTGAACTCACGAAGCCGTTCATTCACCTAGGCAACGGAAAATTCAGCCGTCCGCATCGTTTCATGGGCCCGATTCTCGGCGTCTCCATTCTGTTTGCGGTTCATCGTTACGAAGCGCGTTACGGGATGACTCAACCGACGATCCAGGCCATGAAAGCGGTCCTGGACAATATCCATTGGAATATCAAGGATGTGGTATAGCCGGAAAAGGACGTAACGAGGACCTGCTTCCAGGCCCGTGAAAGGAGGGTGTGCTCTGAACTTCAAAGGCAAGACGGCCATCGTAACTGGAGGTGTCTGGCTCAGTCGTCCAGTTCCCCGACTTCCAGGCCTAACGGCAGAGGTTTCGGACGCTCGCAGGTCGTGACCAGCTCGACTTTCCGGCCTTCCTTGCTCGACCGGTCAAACGACAGCATGATGTCAAGCACATGGTTCGCGAGCGTCCCGTTCACTCGGTGCGGACGGTTGTGGCGCAGGGCTATGGCCATGTCGGCGACGCCGATGCTGCGGCTGTTGTCCGCATAGGTGTGACTGAGCGGGACTTCGTGCCATTCCTTATCGCCCTTGCGACAGACGGCAACCGGCCCCCCGAAGGTATTGGGATCCGGCACCTGCATCGAGCCTTCCGAACCGTAGATCTCGAGCGGTCGATGCCCGTGCTTGTAGACGTCAAAACTGGCGATGACGGTGATGATCGTCCCACCCTGGAACTCTACCACCCCCGTCAGATGCGTGGTCACGGTTACCGGATACCGGTCAAACGGCTTGTACCGATCCCGGTAATGCTCGGCAACCTCGGCCCCGAGGGTCCGGTAGTCAAAGCCCTTTGTCGTCACGGCCGTGACACTCTTTGCCGGCCCCAGCAAGTTGACCAGCGCCGTCATGTAGTAGGGCCCCAGATCCAGCATCGGCCCCGCCCCGTAGTCATAGAAGAAGGGCGCCTGCGGCCACTTTTCCGGTCCGCGTCCCATGACGATCGCCGTGCCACTGAGGGGCTTGCCGATCCAGCCATCGTCAAGGATCTTCCGTGCCGTCTGCTGCCCGCCACCCAGGAACGTGTCCGGCGCACACCCCACGCGAAGGCCTTTGCTCTGGCCCAAGGCGATGACTTTGGCTGCATCCTTGGCATCCACTCCGAAAGGTTTCTCGGAGTAGGCGTTCTTGCCGGCATTGAGGGTGTCCAGGGCAATTTGAGAATGGACCTGTGGCGGGGTCAGATTCAGGACAATCGCGATGTCGGGCATGGCGAACAACTCGTCATTGCTCAGGCTCGGAACGCCATAGAGCTCTGTCTTGGCCTGTGCCCGTGCCGGGATGATGTCCGAACAGGCCACCACTTCAATCATGCCGAACTTCTGGGAGGCCTTGAAGTACGTGTCGCTGATCATGCCACAGCCGACAATCCCTACGCCTGTCTTCTTCATTGCTGCTTGTCCTTGTCTGCCATCGGGTTCAGATATCCGGGCTAATGAGAGAGGGAGATGAGCGCTGGCGGCGGCACCCGCCGCCAGCGTCAGTCAGGCGCCTTCTGTCGTTCGCGGGATTGCCACGTTACTCGCACAACCTGGCTCAAGGATACCTCGGGGCGGTGGCAGATGCAATGAGTGGGAGCTAGAATGATCACCCACGCGAACATCAGGATTCGCGCAAGCAGGTAACGACGTCGGTTGGCACCGGTCGAGGGAGGTGGCGATGAAGGTCGGCATTCTTGCCTGGGCTGTCCGGCACGCTCTGAAGCGCGATTTCGCCGGCACCTTGCGGGTCCTGGCGCGGCAGGGCTATCAGGGCATCCATTTCCTCGGCGATCTGGGGGGGCTTGCCCCGTTGGAGTTGGCCGCAATGATGGACACGCTGGGCCTCGAAGCCTGTGCCCTGCACGGCAGCCCCGAGGCGTTGATGGACGAACACAGCCGCCTCTACGACTATGCCCGGAACCTGCGCTGCAAGTACGTCACGGCAAGCCTGAGCAGCGCCGACTTCGGTACGCGCTTCCGCGACTACGCCGAAACCTGCAGGAAGGTGAATGCCGTGGCCTCCAACCTGGGATTCACCTTCGCCTACCACAACCACGGCGTCGAGTTCACCAAGGTGGACGGAGGTATTGCCTACGACCTGTTCTGCGCCTGTCTGGATGACTCTGCGAGGCTCAACTTCAATGTCGTATGGGCGCAGATGGGCGGCGTGGACCCTGTCGGCTATCTCGCCAGGTACCTGACCAGGACCTGTATCGCGCACCTCGGCGACTGCGACACCAACCGGAAGTTCTGCGATCTCGGGACCGGCATGGTGCCGCTGCCGAAAGCCATGACGATGCTCGACAACCACGTTGCCTGGGCCATCCTTGACCACAGCCATGAAGGAGCGGACGCAGAACTGGCCAGCGCGGAACGGTGCATGGAGTACCTCCGGAAGCTGAGCGCCTCGCCTGCCAGCCCCCCGGCAACCAAAGGATGAGGCTGGACGCCGCTCAGACGGGTCCGGCGCCAGCCGGGGGCTCTGCTGGAGCTGGCGGGCCTGCTTCCCGCACGCGGGAGGCTTCCGCCCTATCCCCCCTCTCCCGGTGGCGGTATTCCTTCACCGCTTCGGACTGACTGCCGTGCCGCTACGAGTAGACCAGCAGCTCCTGGCAGTACCTGCCGAAGGCGGCCGCATTCTCCGCTGACGGATCCCCGCCGCCACGGTACATCAGGATGCCAGGGTACTCCTGGTGGAGGTCCCGCAAGCGCTCCAGTTCGGCGCGGATGGCCTCGGGGCTACCCACGTCAATATTCTGGTTGCTCGTCTTGATCAGGTAGAACTTGCCGGGGCCAGCGCGAGTCATGAAGTCACGGGGGTCCATTGAGCTGGACTCGATGTAGAGGCCGTCGGGTTCCGCGGTGAGGAGGTCATCAAGGAACGGCAGGTAGTTGCCGTCACCGACATAGAGGACCTTGCGACCCAGGCTGTGGATGGCCGCGAAAAGACGCTTGTACCAAGGCAGGCAGTACTGCCGCAGGTAGTCAGGGCTCAGGATCAGGCCTCGGGTTCCGGCTATGTCGTCGTGGACCGCGATCAGTTCGACTCCAGGCGTCTGCGCCCAGCCCTTCACAACCGCAAGCGACGCCTCGCCGAAAGCAGCGAGGATCCTGGCGAAGCGCTCCGGCTCAAGCGCCGATGCCATCAGGAACGGTTCCCACCCGAACTCGATGGTGCAGCGTGTGACCAAGGTGCCATAGTGCAGGGGCACCACCGCCCCATTCGGCCGCATCGTCTCCACCAGAGCCGCCATCCGGGCGAGCATCTCGTCTCCCACGGGTTCGGCCGCGAATCGGGTGAGGTCGACGCCGAGCACATCGTCCGGCGTCGTGTAGGCCTCTTTCGCGTCGATCGCCCAGGTGCCGCCGTCATGCGTCACCAGTCGCTTGCCGTCGCGCGTGCGGCCGACTTGCCCCTTCCCGGGCTGCGGCTCATTTTCCCCCAGATGGTAGACGTCAGGGCGGTACTCGACCATGGCGTAGTCGCCCATGCTTAGACGGTCAGCGCGCCGCAGGTCGAGTACCTTGCGGAAACGGCTGGCCTTAGTCTCGGGCTCTGAAGTCATGCACTCTCCTTCGGCTATCTGCGCCACGTGCAGCGCAGGTAACGAACGATACCCCGCGGCGACGACGGACGCAATGGGCCGGGATAGACGCCAGCGCGGAAACGCCTACGACGCCGGATTCGCGCCACAGAAGCCGCGCCGCCTGCGGGCTGTCCGGAGTGCGCGTCAAGTGCCACAGGTCATGGGGCCGACCGAGGACCCCGCCGGGGCCTCCCCCGGCGACTTCACGGCCGCTGCCCCCGGCAGGCACGATTCCGACCCCGACCCCTGATTTGTTCACCGCTTCTGACCCATTACCCTGCGAGACGCTGAGACCGGGCAGCGACGGCCCCGAGGCGCTATGGTTGGCGGGTGCCTGAATCTACGGAAGGCCGGTGACCCATGCGACGGATGCATCTCGTTGGCGTTGCCTGTGCCCTGCTGCCCTTGACGCTGGCGGCAGAGCCGGAAGGAGTCTCTATGCCCGGGAAACCGCTCGAGACCGATCCCGAGAGCGGCGCGCAGATCCTTCTGCTCGGTGCTGACCCGCGCCCCGCCGACAACATCTACGGCGAGCAGCCCTATAACGACCCGACCGGGCGCTGGATCGCCGTGCGTTACTACAGGAAGGGCGAGCTGCCAGGGGGCATCAGCATCCTCGATCTCGCCGACGGCAGCCGCCGTGATCTGCTGATCGGTAAGGCGCCTTTTCCGGCGTTCCACGCCTGGGGTGAGCACCTGTACTATCAGGAAACGGTTGACGGCAAACCGCTGCTGCGGCGCTGCAACTATGCGACGCTCAAGGTCGAGGACGTGGCGCCGCTCCCCGTCGATAGGGGCAGCTACAGCTACGGCACGGTGTCACCCGACGGCCGTTTCTACGCGGTCAGCGTGCAGGAGAAGAAGGGCGACCCGTCCAAGGTACACCTGCTGGACCTGCAGACCGGCCAGTGGCGCCTGCTGCTGGACAAACCCGGCTATCATGCCAAGCACGAGCAGTTCTCCCGTGACGGCCGCAACCGGGTGCTGATCCAGCTCAACCAGTTTCCCGAGGTGAAGCAGGTGCTGCTGGGTGAACTCGACGTGGCCGGCCCGGAGCGGCTGTTTCCCGCCGACCGGCCGTACACGCCGCGCCCGACCGGACACGAGGCCTGGATCGGCACCGGCGACCGGATCTTCTACTCCACCGCGTCGGATGCGGACAGCCTCGGCAACCTCTGGAGCGCCAGAGTGGGCGAGGACAAGGCCGTGCTGGTCTCTGCCGGCGGAAAGCGGTTCGTCCATATCAGCGTCTCGCGCTGCGGCCGGTACTGGCTCGGCGATACGGGCGAAGAGGGCATCCCCATCTACGTGGGCAGCTTCGCCACGGGCACCTGCAAACGCGCCGTCTTCAGCCGCACGGTGTATGACGGCCAGCAGTGGGCGCACTCGCACCCGTACCTGACTGCCGATAACCGCTGGCTCATCTTCTCCTCCAGCCGCGACGGGCATCCCCAGGTGTACGGCGCCCGGCTGGCGCCTGGCTGGCTCGACCGTCTGTGATGCACGGATCCAGGCGCTACGGCCAGTACCGGGGCAGGCCCAGCGCCACGCGAGGAGACATGCATGGCGAGCCCTGATCGACGTCGAGACGGTCCAGCCGCAAGCGCTCGCCACCCTGGAGCGCAACCCTTTCAAGGTGATCGTGTTGGTCGGCGCCAGCCAGGCAGGAGTGCCCTCCGGGATCGCGAACACACCGCAGCGCATGGGCGGGAAGGCCGAGGACGTCAGGATCCCTGGCGAGGGCAAGAACGCACTCGACTTTTACGAGGTTCCCGGCGGCGCCCCCGGTGCTTTCCTGGTTGCGCCCCGCAGGCTCTGCGATCTGGCTTCCTGGGCGTATTTCCGGCGCGTCGGCGGCACACTCGTCACGGGAGCGGCGCCGGGCGCAGGTCAGTTCCGTGGGTGGAGACTACTCAGGTCCTAGGGTTCAGGAAACGGCGAGACGGCGAGACGGGGAAACGGCGACTGGAGGAGACGGACCGGGAGACGGCGGAGAGAAAAATAGGGTTCAGGGTTCAGCCGAGCCACCGGCTGGTCATTCGACATTCTGCGGTTCTCCAGGGCCATTCGATTCTCCATTTTATCAACCACATAGAGCCCCGAGAGCACAGAGAGCAACGCATTGGCGAAGAGTAAGTTATGTGTTTATGATCCATTCTATGTTGCCACCCTCTGTGACCTCTGTGACCTCTGTGGTGAAAGAGTCCCTCTGCCTTGCCTGCTCTTTCCTGTGCGCGTACGGTAACGCTCTCTAGGAGGCGGCGCGCTCAGCGGATCCGCCGCTGGTTTCCGGTCTGGGTTCTCGAGCCCCAGTAGGCGGGCGGCAGGGGGTGTATATGACCAAGCTTGGCATGGTCCGGGTCGTCTGGGTGTTGGGCCTCACGCTACCCGCCATCGGTGAGACGGTGAGCTTGGCCCCCCCGGACGCGGTGATCGCCTACGGGAAGACCGGCGAGTATGCCTTCACCCCCCCGGCCGGCAGCAAGTCTGTGCGGCTGCTGCTGGCGCTGCGCATGGACTCGCCGGAGTGCTCCGGCTCGACCCATTCGCTCCGGCTCACGCTCAACGGGCGTGCCCTCACAGGCGCCCTGGACCGCGCGCATAGCCGGCTCCTCAACAAGCCCCTATCCGCGACCATGGCCAGCGGGCTGGCGATCCCCTGGGTCCGCAACGCCGACTGGCGGGTTGTCTACGCCCCGGATTTCACGATCGTGGGCACGGCGCAGGCGGGACCCATGCGGATCCCGGACGTTTCCCCCTACCGCCTGGTACTCGACGTCACCGACCTGGTTGTCGTGGGTGCCGAGAACCGCCTGGTCCTGGCGCACCGTGGCGAACAGATGCGGTTGCGCAGCTACTTCCCCAAGCTCAACCCCTCCCTTGACTTTGTGCTCGCCGAACTCGCCATGGATTTCTCGCAGGACCCGCCCGTCGGCAAGCCCTCCCGGCGGGAGGAGCCTTACCAGGCCGACCGGCTCATGCTGCAGCCCCCGGCCACCGTCGACATCCGCAACGTCGTGAGGGTTGCGCCCGGTGGGGGTCTGGCGCTCAGCCTGCCCGGCCTGGCGCTCCAGGTGGAATCGCGCTTTTCCCACCAAGGCGGAGGCTACCATGCACTCGCCGGCGAAGGGCAACCGCCAGGACAGCCGGAGTGGCAGGTCAAGGTCAGCCGCGCCACCGCCGAATGCCTGGTCGACGCCACCGCCAAGGAGTACCGACTGGAGAGACGAATCACCTTCGTTGCCGACCACCTTGAGATCACCGACCGGCTGACAAACCTGACCGGCGAGGCCATCGGCCTGGCCTTTGACAACCGCCTGGTCGCCGTCGGCAGCGAGATTGCCGAAGCCTGGTTGGGCGGGAACCCCGACCCGGCCGTCACCCGGATGGAGGCGCTGGAGAACTCGAGCGTGTTTGTCGCAGGAGCGCAGAGCGGCTGCGGCCTGCTGGTTGTCGACGACGTGTATCGAATCCAGTCGATCCTGTACTATGACAACGGCGCCGGCGCACGCAGCGACACCTTCGCTCTTGGCCCGGGGGCCAGTTACACGCTGCGCTGGCACCTCTATCCAGTGCTGCGACCGGACTACTACGACTTCATCAACCTGGCCCGGCGCGACCTGGACGTGAACTTCACCCTTCCCGGCGGGTTCCAGTTCGGACTCGGCGCCGGGACCGACGACGATTACCGGGCCCTGGCCGACCAGCGCGGCCTGCAGTTCATGTCCTCCGGGGTCTGGATGAACTCGGCGGGGCCGGTGAAGTGCTACCACGGCGCACACCTGCTCGAAGCGACGGCGCTGCAACAGAACCTGCGCGAGCGCTGCGCCAGCATTCGCCGCGTTCTGCCGCAGGTCAAGAGCCTGGTCTACATCCACGCCTTTATCAACACCGACCCCGCCGGACCACTGAAGTACGCCGACGCCCGCATCATGGGCGAGGACGGGGCCCAGTACGAGAACAAGACCTACACCGAACAGTGCGGCATCCCGTTCCTCTACAACTACCCGGCCCTCGACCCGGAGAATTCCTATGTGGCGGCGATGAAACGCGTCATTGACCTGTGCCTGGACTCCGACAAGATCGGCGCCGATGGCGTGTACTGGGATGAGCTGGACTGGACCTCGCCCCGCTACACCTTCGACCGCTGGGACGGACACTCGGCGCAACTCGATGAGCAGCACCGCATCAAGCGCAAGATGGCCTACGTGCATCTGCTCTCGAGGTCAGCCAAGGTCGCACTGATCAACTACATCTCCAGCAAGGGCGGGGTGCTGATCGGCAACTCGGTGGCCACCAGCGACACCCTCACGAAGCTGCACTTCCCGCGCTTCGTCGAGACAGCCGAGGGTTGGTTCCCGGCGCGCTCACACTTGTACTCCCCGATCGCTCTCGGCGACCACCTGACGGTGAAAGACTTCCCGGGGCTTGTGGCCGACATCCGGGCGAAGCTGATGTGGGGCACCGTCTACTACTACTACGCGACCCCGAAACAGCCCTATGGCACCATCACCCAGCACATGTTCCCCTTCACTCCCGTCGAGTTGCACCACGGCTGGCTCCTGGGTAAGGAACGCCTCCTCACCGCTGTGCCGGGCACGTTCACTCTCGGCGATGAGGCGCCCGTGCGAGTCTACTGGTACGACGCTGCCGGCAAACTCGGGGAGAAACGGGGTGAGGAACGTCTGGAGGGGGGGCGGCGATGGGTGCGCCTGGCGCTGGCCGACGGGGAGATGGCGGCGATCGTGCGTGGGGAATAGAGGCCCCAGCCCGCGCTCAGAAGCCCGGGTCTCACCGCATGCGTCGGGAGGCGACCTTTGCGGCATCGAACGTCCAACCTAGAAACTATGGGTTGATCACAAGGTGGAGTGGCTCAATGAGAAGAGACTTTCAGACCATCACGCCAGAGGCCGCCGGCATTCCGTCCGCGGCGATCGCGGCCTTCATCGACCGGCTTCAGGACAAGACGCTCCCCATGCACAGCCTCCTGGTGCTGAAGGGCGACAGGATCGCCGCCGAGGCCTACTGGAAGCCGTTTGACGAGACCTTCCGGCACCGCCTGTACTCCACCTCGAAGAGCTTTGTCTCCGTGGCCATTGGCATCCTCGCCGGCGACGGCAGACTGGCGCTGGACGACCGGGTAGTCGACTTCTTCCCCGAGTACAAGGAGAAATACGCGCCGGTGCAGCCGTACGCCGCGCTGGCCACCGTCCGTGATTTGCTGAAGATGACGACCTGCTTCAACGTCCCGGACTATGCGCCTTTCGACGACTGGACGGCGGCGTTCTTCCGGCTCCCCGCCGCCCACCTTCCAGGCCGATCCTTCCGCTACGACACGCTGGCCACCGTGATGCTCTGCATGATCGTCCGTCGCGTTTCCGGCGTCGAGTTCACGGCCTTCCTGCAGACGCGGCTGTTCGATCCCGCCGGGATGTCGGCGGAGATCCAGTGCGTCCAGAGCCCTTGCGGCCACGACTGGGGCGGCTCCGGCGTGCTCTGCACCACGCGGGATCTGGCGAAGTTCGCCTATGTCTGCATGCACGGTGGCCGCTGGGATGGCGAGCAGCTCGTTCCAGAGGATTACCTCCGCGAAGCCACCTCAAGACAGGTCGACAACACCCTGGCTGTCAGCGACCCCGAGCATCAGTACGGCTACGGCTACCAATTCTGGCGCACCCGCTTCGGCTTCGCCTGCCGAGGCATGGGCAGCCAGCTTGCCGTCTGCGTGCCGGAGCACGACCTCATCCTGGTGACCACCGCGGACACCCAGGCCATCGCCGGCGGAGACAGCATCATCTACGACGCGCTGGACAGCCTCGTACTCAAACCGCTGAGCGGCGCCCCGATGGCCGAGAACCCGGCGGCGCACGCGGCCCTGCAGGCAAAGGTCGCGAAGCTCTCTCTGCGTACCGTGGAAGGCGCAAAGCGCTCCCCGATCACCAGGAAGATCAACGGCAAGACCTACATCCTCGACGAGAACAGCATGAAGATGAGATCGGTGCGTCTCACCTTTGCCGGCGACGAGGGAGTCCTGGCCTACGAGAACGCTACCGGGGCGCACGAAATCCGCTTCGGCTTCGGCAAGCAGGTGCGGCAGACGTTCCCGGAGACGCACTACTTCGGTCGCACCATGATGCGCCCGGGCAACCGCGGCTACGACTGCCAGGCGTCGGCGGCGTGGCGCCAGGACGACTCGCTGGTGCTGTGCGTCTACGCGACCGACGAGTACTTCGGGACGCTGCGGATGAACTTCGTCTTCGACGGCGACACCGTGACCGTGCAATCGGAGAAGTTCGCCGAGATGTTCTTCAACGAATACCAGGGGTTCACCTCGGGGAAGGTCAGGCAGGAGGTGTCCTGAGGGCAGCCCGTGAGAGCGTGGCGTCTCTCCATGAGCGCTAAGATCGAGTCAGAACGCTCAACTCGCTCTCACGCATGACATGGGTGTCCGAAGCTAGCGCTACCTTTGATAGGCCTTGGATAGCGCCGACCAGAGACGAAACAGCCTCGGGAACCTGTGTCACAAGTTGCCGAGGCTGTAGGGGCTAAGTGGTCGGGACGGCGAGATTCGAACTCGCGACCTTTTGACCCCCAGTCAAACGCGCTAACCAGACTGCGCTACGTCCCGACCGAATCAAAAAAGCACGGGTTACTGTACCCTGAGGGGGTGACGATGCAAGCCTGCAGGCTGATTTCAGCGGACCATTCCCAGTTCCTGCGCCAGCCGGCGTTCCGCATCGCTGGCCCGGATGTCGTTGAGCAGAGAGTCGAGTTCGCCCTCCATAATGCGGGTCAGGTCATACAGGGTGATGTCAAAGCGGTGGTCGCTGACGCGGTTCTGCGGAAAGTTGTAGGTGCGGATGCGCTCACTACGCTCCCCGGTGCCCACCTGCGAGCGCCGTTCGGCCGCGTTGCGCGCGTCCTCTTGGGCCTGCATTTGTTCGAGCAGCCGGGAACGCAGCAGGCGCATCGCAATCTCGCGGTTGCGATGCTGTGACTTCTCCTGCTGACTGGCGACCATCAGCCCCGTCGGCAAGTGCGTGACCCGCACGGCGGAATCCGTCGTGTTGACGCTCTGGCCGCCAGGACCCGAAGAACGGAACACGTCGATGCGCAGATCCTCGGGACTGATCTGCAGATCGACATCCTCCGCCTCTGCCAACACCGCTACGGTGACGGTCGACGTATGAATGCGACCACTGGCCTCGGTGACCGGGACGCGCTGCACCCGATGCACTCCGCTCTCGAAGCGCATGCTGCCCCACGCATCCTCGCCTTGGAGCGAGAAGGCGACGCTCTTCAACCCGCCGAGCGGGGTCTCGGCCAGATCCAGGGTCTCGCAACGCCAGTGCTTGCGCTCCGCGTAGCGGCAGTACATGCGGAAGAGGTCGCCGACAAACAGCCCGGCCTCTTCACCGCCCGCGGCGGGGCGAATCTCGACAATGACGTTCTTTCCCTCGTTGGGGTGCGGGGGGAGAATCAGCAGTCTGATATCGCGGTCAAACTGCGCGGCGGCTGTCTCGAGAGTCTCGATGTCGGCGCGTACAACCTCGATAAACTCCGGATCGGATTCGGTGGCCAGCAGATGCCGGTTCTGTTCGATGTCGCGGGTAGCGCCTTGGCGCCGGTCCCAGGTCTGGACCAGCTTCTGGAGACTCTGGTACTCGCGGTTGATCTGTTGGTAGGCAGCGTGGTTGGCTGTGGCGAAGTCGAAGTGCGTGATCGCGCGCTCGACCTCATGAAGGCGCAGCCGTGACGTCTCGATGTACTGCTCGATATGCACCGGCATCCACCTCTGCGAGGCCTGTAGCCTCCGCTCCCGGCAATCTCCGCGCTCGTTGCCCAGCCATCAATCTTGCTCAGCGCTACGTCTGCCCGCCTCTCGGGAGCCAGGCTTGTCCGCCACAGGCGTGCCGACGCAAGACGCGATCACTCTGGCGTGACGCGGCGCTGCAAACACAAACGGGACACAGATCCCCGGCATGACGCCGATTCCCTGTGCCCCGAACGAGAGTCCTGCCGCATGGCAAGACGTACCGACTCCGACGGCCCAGATCAGGTGCTAAGTCCGTAGCGCCGACGGAAGCGGTCCACACGACCCTCGGTGTCCACCAGTTTCTGCTTCCCGGTATAGAAGGGATGGCACTTGGAGCAGATGCCGACTTTGGCCTCAGCGGCGTTGGACATGACCTGGAAGACCGCGCCGCAGGCGCACGAAACCGTGGAGCCAACGTACTTCGGATGGATGTCCTTCTTCATGACTTGCCTCGTTTTCTGACACCGATTACGCCGACGTCTTATGTCGGCCGATTCCCGCTTGCACCCGTTCACGGGTACATGCCAGCCCGCGGGTCAGGGGCTGGCTCGCAACCGGCCCCCCCCGCCCGGAGATCACATCTCGGCCAACGCCGCCCTGCGGCTCAGCCGCACACGACCGCGCTCGTCGATGTCGATAACCTTCACAGAGATCTGATCACCCACCTTGCAGATGTCTTCGACGCTGCGGACTCGGGCGTCCGCCAGTTCGCTGATGTGTACCATGCCTTCCTGGCCTGGCAACAGCTCGACGAAGGCGCCGAACTCCTTGATGGTCTTAACCGTGCCGCGGTAGATGCGGCCGATCTCCACCTCGGCGGTCACTGCCTCAACTTGTCGCGTCGCCAGGTCCATGGCCGGACCATTGGCGGCGAAGATGCTGACCGTACCGTCTTCCTCGACGTCGATACTGGCGCCCGTAAGCTGGCAGATGCCCTTGATGATCTTGCCGCCGGGGCCGATCAGAGCGCCAATGCGTTCGGGGTTAATCTTTATCTTCACGATCTTCGGGGCATACGGGCTCATCTCCGCTCGCGGCGCCGCGATACACTGGCTCATGACGGCGCGGATCTTCTCGCGGGCCACCCGGTTCTTGAGCATGGCCTGGTACATTTCTTCGACGGTGATCCCAGCGATCTTCAGGTCGAGCTGGAAACCGGTGATCCCCTTAGTGGTCCCGGCAACCTTGAAATCCATGTCGCCGAAGTGGTCCTCAGAACCCAGGATATCGGTGAGGAATACCTTTCGACCATCAGCGCCGCTCACCAGTCCCACAGAGATGCCAACCACAGCATCGCTCACCGGCACACCGGCATCCATCAACGCCAGGCTGGCGCCGCAGACACTGGCCATGGACGAAGAGCCATTGGAGCCGAGGATGTCGGAAACCATGCGCAAGGTGTACGGGAAATCCTTGGGCACACTCTGGGCCACCGAGCGCTCGGCCAAAGCGCCATGGCCGATCTCACGCCGCCCCGGTCCCTGGATACGGCCGGTCTCGCCGACGCTGAAATTCGGGAAATTGTAGTGCAGCATGAACTTCTTCGTGCCTTCGCCGCCGGTGATGACATCGAACTCCTGAGCATCTCTCGACGCACCCAGGGTAGTGGTCACCAGCGCCTGCGTCTCACCCCGCTTGAAGAGGGCGCTGCCATGGGTACGGGGCAGGATCCCGACCTCGCAGGTGATCGCCCGCAGGTCGTCCGCGCCGCGGCCGTCCACGCGGACGCCCCGGTCAAGAATCAGCCGACGAACCGTTTCCTGCAGCACGAGTTCGAAGGCGCCCTTGAAGTTCGGCGCCTTAGCGTCTGGGGTGGTGAACCGTGGGGCCAGTTCTTTGGCCATGGCGGCCAGCAACTCGCCCTCGGCGGCGGCACGGGCCTGCTTGTCCGCCACAACGCAGGCGGCTTCAAGTTTGCCGGCGCAGAACGACCGGGCCGCCGTCAACAGTGCCTCATCAACCAGGGCCGCCGTGTAACGCTTCTTCGCTTTGGGCGCCCGCGCCGCAAGGTCGCGCTGGGCTTCCACCAGGCGGCAGACCATGCTGTCCGCAAACTTCATGGCGTCGCGCAGGTCTTCCTCGCTGATCTCCTGCGAGCAGCCTTCGATCATGATCGTCTTGCCAGGGGTTCCGGCGTAGACCAGATCGAGGTCGCTCTTGGCCATTTCGGCATGGGTCGGGTTGGCCACAAAGGCGCCGTCAACCCGGCCGACACGCAGCGCCCCAATGGGGCCGCCAAAAGGGATGTCCGAGACCATCAGTGCAGCCGAAGCCCCCAGGATGCTGAGCACGTCAGCCTCAGTGTCGCCATCCGCGCTCAACAGCATCGACATGATCTGCACATCGTCGATATAGCCTTGGGGGAACAGCGGCCGCAGCGGCCGATCCGTCATCCGCGAGGTGAGAATCTCCTTCTCGGTGGGACGGCCTTCGCGCTTGAAGTAGCCGCCGGGCAGCTTGCCTGCCGCACTGAACTTTTCGCGGTAGTCCACCTGCAGGGGAAAGAAGTCCAGCCCCGGTCGCGGCGCCGCGGAACAGGCCGCCACCAGCACGACCGTGTCCGCCTGGCGCACCGTGACTGAGCCCCCCGCCAGCAGCGCCATCTTGCCGGTTTCGATCTCGACCGTCCGTCCCTGCCCCAAATCTACCGTAACTCGTTCGATACTCATCATTGCCCTTTCTCCCGCCTGGCGGGAAGCCGGGATCCGTACGCGGGGGTCACAGGCCGTCGAACCGGGTTCGCACCGAGTTCCGCTCAGGGGCTGAACCGAACTTGGCCAGCCGCTGAACGGAGGTACGGACTGCGACGTTACCGTTGCGGAATTGCGGTACGAAAGACCGGCCGTAGAAGCGCTTTTGGCCCCACCCTGGTCCTTCGTACCGACCGAATTCCACAACCGCCCGTCTCATCCTACCGTCGGCGACGGACTTTCGTCTCGCCGCAACCGGGTGTCGGTCGGAGAGCCAGCGAGTTCCCGGCTTAGGGAACCGCGTACGTCTCCGACAGAACGACCTGCCGCCGGCAGCGGATCCCTCGCCCCGGCGGCCCCTACCCAACAAACCACGAGCGCCGAACGGTCTTCGCCTTTCGACGCATTCAACTATGTTTCTCAGCGCGCCACACCCCACCGCCTGCGCAAGCCTACCAGAGGCGGCAACCTCAAATCACACTCTTGGGTCCGCCGCCGAGCATGCCCAAGAGCCCGTTCACGAGCGACATGAAAAGGCTCGCGAGCAGGCTCGGTTAGCGACGCAGGTTCAAGCGACGAATCAGGGCCAGATACTGTTCGGACGAGAGGCGCTGGATGTAGGTCAGCAACTTGCGCCGACGGTTCACCATGGCCAGCAGGCCCCGACGCGAACTATGGTCCTTCTTGTGAATCTTCAAGTGTTCGGTGAGTTCGTTGACACGTGCGGTCAGAATGGCCACTTGGACCGCGCTTCCGCCGACATCCTTCTCACTGCTACCGAACTCTTTGACAATCGCCGTTTTTTGATCCGTTGTCATGATGGGGTCCGTAGTTCTGCACTTACCGTATCCTGTAACGCCACTGCCGAACCGGGGTCATCTGCCCCAGCAGCGCGCCCGCTTCCGGCGGTAAGACCAGGAGCGGCGGGATAAACAATCTTGGTAACTTACCGTGTCGGCAAGAGCTTTCAAGCCCGAGCGACAGCGGCGGGCGCAGGTCAGTTCCGTAGGGGCTTCTGTTTCGATCGTCTCCGCGTCCGGCGAGCAGAACGGGTCACTTGACTCTTGGGGGAGACTTCCGGCGGGATTTGTCGCGAATGCCAGACGCCGCA
>CAILKC010000493.1 GCA_903834675.1 uncultured Victivallales bacterium
CAGGCTGTAGACTCGCGTCCTCATGGGTGTGCGGGGGTGCTTTCTCCAGCCGCCGTGGCGGCGGCTGCACGGCGCCGGGCGCGCGGCTTGGCCGTGACGGGCACCGCAGGGGGCAAGATCGGCGGGCAGGCGTCGGGCGTGGCGGCGCAGACCCAGTGGTACTCCCGGCACTCAGAGCATTTCTCGAACGCGTGGGCCACCGCGAACGTGCGCCAGTGCGACATCTGGCGGGGGGACAGATGACCTGTACCCCGGCAGACGGGGCAGGTGTTACTCAAGGCCGCCAGCACTGCCGCACGCAGGAAATCCGAGCGGTTCGGGATGCCCTGCATGGCCTCGGCCGTGGCCGCATCCACCTTGAAGCAGACAACGTGTTCTCTGGCCATCACCATGTCCCGCCTGGGAGCGCTTCGTAATACAGTGTATTATGACACAGCGTTGCGTCCGTGTCAAGCCCGGGGGGTCGGATTACAGGCCCGGCGGGCCAGCCCTGTCGGTGGTCGCGGTGATCGGTCCGTGCCGCGGGCGTGCTACCCACTGCCGCTACGTTTCTGGCCGCACCCTCGGTTGCAGACGGGCAGGTAGGGCGGGGGCAGCCGGCCCGCCGCAGGAGGGCCATTGCCCGATTCAGTGAGAGGGTTCCAGACCTCGCCTCGATAGGCACAGCGCCATGAGCTACTTGCAGAACCTCTTCGGCAAGTGGCGTGTTCAGTGTTCGGTGTTCAGGTTTCGGTTGGATGGCGTTCCTGAACCCCAAGAAACCCGACACCTGAAACCCGGCTCTTGCAGTGGTTCTGCAAGAGCCTCCCATGACAACCTGAACGCCCTGGACGGCTATGTTGGTCCGCAGCGCAGCGTCCTGGAGCCCGGCGCGCTGGCCATCGCGGCGATCCTCACGCCAGGATGACCGCAGCAAGCCCGGAGGGCACTCCGATGGTCCGTCGTTGGCTGAACCTGGCCGGGATCGTGGCTGTAAGTCTGACGACGCTGTCGTGCCGACATGATCGGCCGGCCCGCGCCGCGGCGCCCGAGAGCTCTGTAGCGCGCTTACGCGTCCTGACCCTCAATCTCATGCAGATGTCCCCGGTCGCCGGGCGTGAGGTCCGCTTCCGCCGGATCGCGGACTTCATCAGAACACAACGCGACGAGGGGCGACCCGTGGACGTGCTCCTGCTGCAGGAGGGCTGCTCCGGTATCTGGGTCGGCACCCGCAACAGTATCGATGAACTCAGGCAGAAGCTGCCGCCGACCCCCGCCTCCTATGATCTCTACAGCCGTCCCTGCTTCGGGGTGCCGGTCTTCCTCACGTTCGAGGTCGGGATACTCTCTGCCGCGCCGTTCCTCCATACCAGTGCGGCAGCACTGCCCTGCCATACGGGCGAATGGCTCGATGACTGCCCGCTCCCGGGCGCCCGGCGGGCCGTCATGGTCGGCATTGACCACCCCATGGGGCGGGTGAACCTGTTCACGGTGCACCTGGCGTCGGGGGGAAAGGCTGCGGATCGTGAAGTCCAGGCCGATGCCCTGATCCGTTTCGTCAAGGAGACTGGCGCCAGTCATCCCGCCGCGGTGACGGTCGTGGCCGGCGACATGAATGCCTCACCCGCCGCGCCCGTCTACCAACGACTCGCAGGCGCGTTCCGTGATAGCTATGCGGTCGCCAACCCGGGGGCCGCAGGTCCGACCTTCAACCTGCCCGGCAACCCGCATTGCAGGGGGTACGGCGGCGGTCCACAGCGGATCGACTTCATCTTCTTCGGGGGCGATGGCGTCGAGGTCGAGAGCAGCGAGGTCGTCTTCGCCGAGAAGGGTTGGTTCGTCTCTGACCACTCCGGTGTCCTGACCACGTTCAGACGCAGTGGACGGTAAGTCTTGAACGCCTCCTCTTGGCTGCGCTACCGGGCGCCGCGGTTGGGAGGTGGACCCACCATGCGGGCCGGGATTGGGTTGGCTGAGACACCCAAGAGGCGGAGGTCCGGTCCTGGCTTCACTGGAAGTTGGCTATCGGCTGCCCTGTTGTGTAGGCCACCGAATTGTCCATCCGCAACACCAGGATGCCCCCGCCGCTGCCGCCGTTGCTGCGCATGTGGGGCCAGATGGGCACGTTCTTGCGGAACCAGTCGCTCATGATCCAACAGGTCGGCGGATTGCGCTCGGTGAGCGTGCGTGGGACAAACGCTGGGAGGACGGTAGCCGGCGGACCCATGAAGGAGTAGTAACGGTAGGGGATGTTCCCGGCAGCCCAGTTCGCCTCGGTGTTGACGGTGGACTCTGATGCGCCCGGGAAGGCGGTGCTGTTGGCGTAGGACTCCATGGCCTCGGCTTCAGGGCAGTAGAAGACGTCGCGGTTGCTCGTGTAGGGATAGAGCTTGGTGCAGAGACCCAGGTGGGAGTTCCCCGTGGTTGGTTCGAGGGGGAACCACTCCGCCATGTCGCCCGAGTAGAGGTGCAGCGCCAGCCCCACCTGGCGCAGATTCGAGAGACAGCTCGTCTCCCTGGCCTTGGCCCGCGCCCGCGACAGCGCGGGAAGGAGCAGCGACGCCAGGATGGCAATGATGGCAATCACGACGAGAAGCTCGATCAGGGTGAAGGCGGTTCGGCGCGCCGCAGGCAGGCGTGGCACCATGGTTGCATCTCCTTTGCTGCCAGGCTTCAAGGCGGGCCAGTTCGCTGGCTCTCCGGTCTCTGTAGCCAACCTACGCGTCGCCCTGCGGTTGAGCCAGTCCCGACCTGTGAAGAGGGGGTGATGAATCGGTGAAGCGCCGGTGAATGCCGATGCTGACCCGGATCGGTATCGCAGCGTTTCACCGGGCCTGGGGAACGCGCCCAGAGGGGTAGAAGGCGGTGGCCTGACCGTCGGGGGCATGGAAGGCCGTGACCGCGACGCCGTAGAGCTGCCGGATGGCGTCTGGGGTGACCACCTCTCCGGCCGGCCCATCGCGCACGATGGCACCGTCGCAGAGTAGAACTACCCGCGTGGCGGCCAGCAGCGCGTGCTCGGGGTGATGGGTGGCCTTGACCACCGAGTAGCCGTCGGCCGCCAGGGCGCGCAGGTGCGCCAGGAAGCGCAACTGGTTGCCGTAATCGAGGCCGCTGACCGGCTCGTCCATGACCAGTATCCGGGCGCCCTGGGCCAGAGCCCGTGCGATCAGGGTGAGCTGGCGTTCGCCGCCGGACACCTGCGAGTAAGGGCGCTCCGCCAGGTGCGCAATGCCCAGGCGCTCTAGGGTTGCCCCCACGACGCGCTGGTCCTCTCGGCTGGGGGCTCGCGTCAGACCCGTGTACGGCAGGCGCCCGAGCATGGCGACCTCCTGGACCTTGTAGGGAAAGGGCGTGACGTGGGTCTGGGGGACATAGGCCAGGTGCAGGGCCAGCTCCCGCCGCCCATAGCGGGCCAGGGGCTTACCGTTCAGGCAGACTGACCCCGAGCTGGGTCGTGCCAGGCCCAGCAGCAGGCGCAGGAGGGTCGTCTTCCCCGCCCCGTTCGAGCCCAGGAGCGAGACCACTTCCCCCGGACGGATGGTCAGGCTGGCCCCCCGCAGTACCGCGCGGCCGTTGTAGGCGAAATGCACTCCCTCGGCGTGGAGCTCGAAAGCCGGCGGCACCGTGGCAGCAGGTGTGCTCATAGCCAGCCTTTCCGGGCCCGGTGCAGCACGACCAGGAAGGCGGGAACGCCAAGCAGTGCGGTCAGGATGCCGATCGGGATCTCGACGTTGAAGACCGTGCGCGACAGGCCATCGGTGGCCAGCAGGAACAGCGCCCCCAGGCAGGCACTGGCCGGTAGCAGGCGCAGGTTGCCAGGGCCGACGAGCAGGCGGGCCACGTGGGGGATGATCAGGCCGACCCAGCCCACCATCCCGGCCAGCGAGACCGTCAGGGCCGAGATCAGGGTGGCGATGGCGATCACCCCGTAGCGTATGGCGGTGACCGGGATCCCCAACGAGCGGGCCTCGTCATCCCCCATCGACAGGGCATCCAGCGCCCGCCCCAGACCGGCGAGCACGACCACCCCCAACCCCATGGGCACGAAGACCCAACCGATAGTCCTGATGTCGGCCAGGGAAAGGTTGCCCATCAGCCAGTACTCGATGGCCGGCAGCTTCGCATAGGGGTCTGCCACGAACTTGATGACCGATAGGAGGGCGGTGAACAGCGTGCCGCTGATCACGCCTCCCAGCACCAGCATTATGATCGAGGCACCCCCGGCCATGTGGGCGATGGCCACGCCCGCCGCTACGGCCACGATCCCCATGACGAAGGCCAGTGCCTGTACCACGAGCCAGTGCCCCGAGATCAGGATGCCGAGCGCGGCACCGAACGCCGAACCAGCCAGGACACCCATCAGCTCCGGCGAGACCAGCGGATTGCGGAACACCGCCTGGAAGGCTGCCCCGGAACAGGCAAGCGCACCCCCCACCAGCACCGCCGTCAGCACCCGCGGCAGGCGGATCTGCACGATCACGTTGTACAGCAACTCGAAGCGCTCGCGGGGCATCTCCTCCAGCCGGGCTCCGGCGAGTACGAAGTGCACGATATCCCGCACCGGCAACGGATAGCGCCCCACCGACAACGCCACCAGCACCGCGACGACGAGGAGGACACAGAGAAGGATGATCCAGCGCGCGTAGGACACGGCCCCACCGCCTCTCAATCGCTCTGGCTGCAGTCCGTTGTCACGGGGCTCGTTCCGCGGTGGATGCTGCCTTACCCGGGCGGATGAGGTCCCGCACGTCTTCGGGCGTGAAGCCGTGCTGTTTGCCGAGGGGCCCCAGGCGCTCTTTGGGATCGGTGTCCGCCGGTAGCTTCAGCGTCTTCAGCAGGTCGGCCACAGGCATCCCGACCACTGCGGCTGCATCCGCCAGGGTGCTCGAACCGCGGATCCTCAGGTTATCGGCTTCGGCTTCTGCCGCTGCGGCCGGACGCGCCGGCCCCAGCGCACTCTTGCCCTCGTGCCCCTCCCCGCTCCCACCCGACCGCGTCTGCACACGACTCAGAAACGGGGCCGCTGCCACAGCGGCCAATGCCACGAGCAGGGCGACGACGACAACGGGCCGCCAGCGCTGCGGCGCCGAGGCAGGACCCCGCGCCATTCCCAGAATCCAGGCCCAGTGTAACACGAGATGCAGCGCCATCACTGCCAGAAACGCGACCGAAAGCCAGAAGTGGATGCCGCCCCAGTCATGGCGGCCGAAGCCCCAAAGGCTCAGCGTCTGGCCGCTGCCGGGGGGGAGGACGTAGCGGATCACCGCGCCGGTAGCACCGAGCAGGACGCAGAGCACCAAGGCAATGGCATCGACAGCGAAGTTGAGTGCGGTCTTCTTCATCTACGCTTGCTTTCCTGCTCTGCGTCGGAATCTGGTTCACGATCCTGGCTTGCGACCCGTGGCCCCTGGCCTCCTACTTCAACCATTCGTCCATGTCGGCGTCGGTCGCTTCCACGCCCATGAAGAGCCGCAGGAACTCCCGCGTCTCCTGGTGCATGTCCACGGTGTAGTACTTGGGATAGAAGCGCTGCGCGAGCCACGGGATACCTATGATCTGCATGATCGACGGTGGCCGGTCCAGCCAGTTGAATGGGGTCCGCGGCACGGTGTAGACCCGCTTCTCCTTCACCGCCTTCACATCCTTCCAGCGCGCATCCAGGTAGACCTTCTCCGTGAACTCGGGAACCAGTGCGACGATGACGTCGGGGTTGTAGAGCAGGATCTGTTCCAGGCTCACCTTCTCCATGCCGAAGTGCGTCCTGAGATCGCCTTGGTGCACGAGAGTCCCCCCGGCCAGGCGGATGGGGTCCGCGTGGAAGGAGCGCTCCGACTCCGTGGCCAGGCCATCTTCGGACTCGGCGTAGTACACCCGCAGGCGCTCGCCCGCCGGGATGCCCGCGACCGCCTTCTCGACCCCGGCCAAAGCGCGCCTGGCATAGGCGCTCAATTTCGCAGCACGCTCTTCGCGGCCGAAAAGCCGGCCGAGGAACTCGATCCCGGCGGGATAGGCAGCAGCTCCGTCGAGGTCAACGAAGACTACCGGGAGCTTGATGCGCCCGAACTGCTGCTCGAGCCGCGATGCGTCGGTGTTGGGGCCCCCTTTGGCCAGGGCGAAATCCGGCTTCAGGGCGAGGATATCCTCCAGGCTGAGCTGGTTGTGCTCCCCCTGGACCGCGTTGGTCAACTCGACGGGCAGCGCCGTGGCGCCGGCGCGCAGGAAGCGATTCTCCGCCGGCCCCAGCGGGAAACACCCCGGCTGCAGATTGATGACCAGATCGGGGGCAACGACATACAGCGCGACGCTGGTGTAGGGCTGGGCCGAGTACACTCGCGTGATCTTGTCCGGGATGGTGACCTTGCGGCCCGCCATGTCGGTGATCTCGCGGGCCTGAACCGCGAGCCCCACCACGATGGGCACCAGCGCCAGGCCGAGACGACGCACGACAACGTTCCGCATCGATCACCTCCCTTTCCTGACCCCTGTCCCACGACCCAGGCCACCGCGCGTTAGCCCCTGGCGGTAACCGCCTGCAGAGACCGGGGCGAATACGCACCAACGCTCGTACCGTATCTGCCGGACAGGTGGGTCTTTAGCGGCAATGTGCGAAGAAGGTGTGAAGACGAAGCGGCTACAGAGCCATCACGAGGATCCGGATGCCGACGAAGGTAAGCGCGACGGCCAGACCGCGGATGATCCACATTCCATGCACACGGGCGGATAGCGCCGCTCCCACCTGGGCTCCGAGCAGGACGCCGATGCTGAGGCAGATCGTCCGGCGGACGCCGCCGTGCGCGAATGAACCCGACGCAATGTGGACAAGGGTCCCGGTCAGGGCCATGATGGCCAGAATGACGTGCGACGTGGCCGTGGCGATGTGCACGGGGAAGCTCAGAAGGCGAACCAGGATAGGCACATGGACGATGCCACCCCCGATACCCAGCAGACTCGACACATAGCCGACCCCCAAACTCAACCACATCCCGAGTCTCAGGTCATAGGAGAAGGTATGCACCGTGCCATTCCTCTCAACAATACTCCTGGCCAGGTGCCGCTCGCTCCCTTCCGCGCTGGGCTTCCGCGCCCCGACCCGGTGGGAGAAGAGGTAGACCGCCGCCGCGATCATCAGGAGACCGAAGACGGCATTGAACAGCCGGCGCGGGATGTAGTCCGTAGCCAATGCGCCGATAACCGCCCCGGGTACGGTGGCGGCGGCAAGGAGCAGCCCGGATCGGTAGTCGATGCGCCCCATCCGCGCATACGCCCAGGAGCCCGACAGGGCGTTGAAGAACACGACCGCAAGCGAGATGCTGGTGATGGTTTCCGGGTCCGCCTGGGGGTACAGCAGAAGCAGCACCGGCACCAGGATGAACCCGCCGCCAGCCCCGATCAGCGTGCCGAGGGCACCCACTACCACGCCCAGCACGGTAAGCCAGAGGAAACGCTCCATGAACCGCGCTACTCCTTCGTGCCTGTTTCAGGGACCGGCAGCACTCGCACCACGGTGCTCAGCCGCTCGCACATTCCTGCGCTCCGCCACCCGCAGCCGCCGGCGGTGTTGCGAGAACGTACTTCCTGATCATTGCGACCTTGATGGTGTCGTTCACCACGAGGCAGGAGACCATCGCATAGGCAAACACCGCCAGTGTCTGCCACCAAGGCAGAGGCGCGAGGCCAGGGAGCCCAACGACGACCAGGATGGTGCCGATGAGCGCATCCGCCGCGAGAGCCGTCATCAGGGTCTTGCTGGGCATCGTGGCCCAGAACCGCCGCCGCTCGCGTGCGGACACGATGGAGAACACGGCCAGATAGAGCAGCGTCAGGAAGCTGAAGGTATACAGCGCCTTGTCGTTGGTTGACAGCCCGAAGCGCGACCAGCAGAGGAACAGGAGCAGGAGTGCCTCCGCAACCATGGCCACCCCCAGGACCACGGACACGGCGATGAACCCCCCGATGTTCCACGTCTCCGGCTTCCTGGAAGGTCTGACGTGGTCGGTGGCCAGGGCGACCTTGGCGAAGTCCGTCATGAACACGAGCAACAGCATCGCGAAGGCGGACACGACGAACTTGCCGGTTACCATGAACGCGACCGCCACAAAGGCTGCTTTCAGGATCGTCCGGCTGATCTTGTTGATGATCCACGTCAGGATGCGCTGGTAGATCGTTCGCCCCTGCTCGACCAGCGCCACGATGTTCGTCAGCCCCGGTTCGGTCAGGACAACGCTCGCGGCGCCTTTGGCAACATCCGTCGCCGTGCTGACGGCGATGCCCACTTCGGCCTGGCGCAGGGCGGGTGCGTCGTTGACGCCGTCGCCCGTCATGCCGGTCACATGCCCTGCCGCCTGCAGGTGCTGCACCACGATGAATTTGTCCTCGGGGTAGACCTCCGCGAAACCATCGGCCCCGGCCAGGAGATCCGTGGCCTCGTTGCCGGCCTGAGTGCTGACCGCCTTCAGGTCCGCCACGCGCCGGATGTTATGCAACCCGACTCCCTGCGCGATCTCACTCGCGACGGCCAGCGCGTCACCGGTGAGCATCTTCACCGAGACGCCGAGGTCCCGGAGCGCGGCAATGAGTTGCTTGGCGTCCGGTCGGGGCGGATCATACAACGCCACCAGACCGAGCAGTGCGGGGACACCGGTCTCGGGACCGCGCGCGACCGCCAGCATCCGGTACCCCTTTAGCGCCGCCTCGCTGACCCGCGCCTCCAGCGCCTCGATCTCCGGCGGCCGGAGTCCGCAGGCCTCGGCGACCGTACGTACGGCACCTTTCATCACGCGCCAACGCTGCCCGTTCTGCTCGAACACGGCTTCCGTGCGCCGGGTCTGCGCCGAGAACGGCGCGAACGAGACGGGCGTGACCTTTGGCACAGCGTCGAAGCTGTGCCGCTCTTTCGCCGCGGCAAGAAACGCCAGGTCTATCGGGTCCTGGTTGGCCTCCTGGGAGGCAAGCGCGCCGGCAAGCACCACGTCCGCTTCCGTCGCCTGGTCCAGCGGCGTCACCCCGGTGACGGCTAGTTGGTTCATCGTGATCGTGCCCGTCTTGTCGACGCAGAGCACGTCCATGGTGGCGGCATCCTCCGCGGCGCTGAGGCGGGTGACCAGCACCCCGCGTTTCGCCAACTCCTTCGACCCCAAAGCCATGCTGACCGTGAACATGACCGGGAGGGCGACCGGGACGGCACTCATCAGCAGGACGAGCATGAGCGGGACCATCTCGATGAGCGGCGCCCCGCGCAGCAGGGACAGCGTGACCACCACGGCCAGCAACGCGCCGATGATGACGAAGAGCCAGCGGACCACCTTGGCCACCACGGCCTCGATGTGCAGCTTCGGACGCGCCGATTGCACGAGCTCCGTGGTGCGGCCGAAATAGGTCCGCGCCCCGGTCAGCACCACCACGGCGTTGCCTTCCCCCTGGCGCACCACGGTACCTGACGAGAGCGTGTCACCCGGCTTCTTGCCGACATCGGCGGACTCGCCGGTGAGAGCCGACTGATCAACGCTCAATTCCCCAGTCAGGAGCTTCACGTCCGCCGGGATGAGGTCGCCCGGGCGCAGGCGGACAATGTCGCCGGGGACCAGTTCGCGGGCGGGGATGACCAGCCAGTTCGCCTCACGCAATACGCGCGCGCTGACTGACCTGCAACCGTCGCCGCAGCGCCTCGACGACACCGGCGGCACGGCGCTCCTGCATGAAGCCCAGCACGGCATTGACGACGAGCAGCGCGCTGACTACGGCGAGATCCGAGACCTTGCGGAGCACGGCCGACAGGACCATGATCAGCTCAAGCATCCACGCCGAGACGCCCCAGAACTTCCCCATGAAGCGGCGGAGCGGGTGCTCCTTCTGCTCGGCCACTTCGTTGAAACCATGCACCTTCCGGCGAGCATCTACCTCGGCGAGCGTGAGACCTGTTTCGGAGTTCACGGGCAGCGTCGCGAGGGTGTCGAGGGCGTTCGCGTCGGGCGGGGACGGGTGTGTTGGTGAAGCTACCGGCAATGGGTACCACCTACGTGCTCTGCTGGGCGGAGCCGTCAGGGCTTGGCGTCGGCGTGCTTGGCGTTGCCGTCCGGCTTGCCCGCGGCGTGGGTATGCTCGTGCTCGTGCCCGACCCCCATGGCCTTGTCACAGCAAGGACACCCGGTGCCCTTCTGTACGGCAGTCGCACGCCAAAGCCCACGGACGACCAACACGACGAACGCACCCACCACGATCACGCCCAGCACGGTTGTCATGACGTTCAGCCCCCTGGAAAAGCGTCTTGAGCCACCTAACGCACGCACTATAGTCTGGCCTAATGTAGAACGGCATCCCCACCGTGCCATCGGCAACCGCGCATGGATGTGCTCGCATGAACGCCAGGAAACGAACCGCCACCTCGGGCCCGGCAGGAGATGAGCAGCCCGCGGACAGCATGTGCTCCTGCGCCACCGACTGTGCTGCCACCCTCAAGGTTATCGCCGACTCCAACCGGGTGCTGATCCTCCGGGCGCTCATCCGCGGCCCGCTGAACGTCAGTGAGATCTGCGCGGCCACCGGGCTCTCCCAGCAGCGTGTGTCTCACCACTTGGGCCGCATGCGTCCGGCCGGCATCGTGACCGCCGACCGCGACGGCCGTAACGTGATCTACCGGGTCAGTCCGCGCATCGCCGTCGAGGGCGGCATCGATCTGGGGTGCTGCCGGCTCACCTTCCGCATGGTTCCCCAACTGCCCCGCCTCTGATCTTCCCTGACGGGGCTTCCCCGCACCGGCCGAGCGGGTTCATAGCTTATTCACATATCTAGTATTGTAGATGTATCGATATGTATACATTGTTGGCTCTGTCCAGGCCAGGCTGGGTGGTCGACTGACCGGGCCGGGCCTGTGGGCCGTCACACTTAGGGAACCAACAGGCATGGCAATCATCAACAGCCGTCTGCCGGCAATTCTGGATCGGGCGCGCGAGGCGAAGGCGCCAACCAAGGCAGAGTGCGTCTTCCTGCTGGAATTGCCCGAGACGAGTCTCGAAGCCGCACTCCTGCGGGCCACCGCGGATGCCACGATGCGGCAGCGCTTCGGCAATGAAGCCATCATCCTGGGACAGATCGGCGTGGAGATCGCCGCCTGCCCCGCGGCCTGCAAGTTCTGCAGCTTCGGCGAGGGCCACACCCGGTTCGAGCCCAAGGTCATGACGACGACTGAGATCCTCCAGTGCGCAGACGCTTTCACCGCCTCGCACGAGTTGTACTCCCTCTTCCTCATGACCATGCACACGTTCGAGTTCGGGAGGCTGACCGAGACGGTCCGGGCCGTCCGCGAGCGGATCCCCGCCGGCACCCAGATCGTGGTCAATATCGGCGACTTCAACCGCGCGCAGGCCGCGGAACTCAGGGCCGCCGGGGTCAATGGCGCTTACCACGTGTGCAGACTGCGCGAGGGAACCGACACCAAACTGGACCCGGAAGCCCGGAAGCAGACCATCCGGGTCATCCGCGACTCCGGAATGGACTGGTACTACTGCTGCGAACCGGTCGGTCCCGAACACTCGGCCGAGGAACTGGTAGAGCAGATGTTCCTGGGCATCGACTACGGCTGCTTCCAGCATGCGGCCATGCGGCGCGTGTACGTCCCCGGGTCTCCACTTGCGGCTCGCGGTCAGATCACCGAGTTGCGTCTGGGCCAGGTCACCGCGGTCGTGGCGCTCGCCACCCTGGCATGCCCCGAAACTCGCAACATCGCCGTGCATGAACCCAACCTGATCGGCCTGACGTCGGGAGCCAACGTGGTCTATGCCGAGAAGGGAGCAAACCCACGCGATACCGAGGAAGACACGAGCGGACACCGCGGTCGCGACATCGCCGCCTGCAAGACCATGCTCTACGAGGCCGGATTCGGGCAGCTCCTGACGGCTCCAGGCCGCCGCCAGTCTCTGGCTGATGCCTTCCGCTGATGGTGACGGGGCTGGGGGTCAAGCCTGACCGCGTCGGCGCCCTGACGGTGAGCTTCGACGGGCAAGGCCGCCCCATCGACCCGATCTGCACCGAAAAGCCCTGCAGCCGTACCGGGGTGTGCGGCTGACAAGGGGGGAACCAACGTGACCCCGCCAACCGAGGAGACGACCGTGGAAGTGATCGTAGCTGGTGTGGGCTGCAAACGCTGCCACCAACTGAAGCAGATGACGGAGGAGGCCCTGAAGGAACTGGGGGCCGACCACGTCACCCTCAAGAACCTCGACAGCCTGGAGGATATCTGTCAGTGCGGCATCATGCTCCTTCCAGCCCTGGTGGTGGACGGTAAGCTCCTGGTGTCGGGCCAGGTGCCATCCAAGAAGCGTCTGCTGCAACTCCTTCAGGAGGGCCTGCGGCTCGCGGCCGAAAGGCCGTCGAGCGGGAGCGGCCAGGCATTGTCGGCCGAGCCGAAGGTGTAAGGCTGCATGGTCAGCACAAGGAACGCGGCGCGAAGGCAGCAGACTTCTACGGCGACTGGTGCGGACCTTGTCGGCAACCCGCGCCGGCACTGGCCACGTTCGCCGACTCTCACCGGGAGGTTGTGAGTGTTACCAAGGTCAATGTGGACACTCACTAGGACCTCGCCCAGAAGTATGGTATCACGAGCATTCCCGCCCTCTGCCTGTTCCGCGCTGGGAAGCTCGTGAAGCAGAGCGTCGGAGCGATGAGTTCTGAAGGCCTGGCGGCATGGGTGAGCGAGGGCCAGTAGTCATGAACCAAGCACACTTCGACCAGGCCGCCGCCACTTGGGACGCGAATCCCACCCGCCTGGGCATGTCCAAGGCCTTCGCTACCGCTATCGAGGCCACGGTGCCGTTGCAGGCCGACTGGGCGGCGATGGAGTACGGCTGCGGCACTGCCACGCTCAGTTTCCTGTTGGCCGGGAAGCTGAGGCACATCACAGCCGCCGACGCCTCCCCCGGTATGCTTGAGCAGGTTCGCCTCAAAATCGCCGCCAACGGTCTCACCAGTATCCAGCCTCGGTTGCTCGATCTCACGGACATGCCGCCGCCTGAGGCCAGGTTCAACTTCATCTTCTGCGCCATGGCACTGCACCACGTGGCGGACATCCCGGACCTCGCCGCCAAGTTTGCCGCCCTGCTGCTACCGGGTGGCTGGCTGGCCATTGCCGATCTGTACGCGGAAGATGGGTCCTTCCATCCGGACGTGGTCGTGCCGCACCACGGGTTCGAGCCGGAGAGACTGGCCGCCGTTTTTGCCAGCGTCGGCCTGACCGATCTGACCTGGCAGACCGTCCATGGACTCGAGCGGCACGGCCGGCGGTACCCGCTCTTCCTGTTGACGGGAAGGTGCTTCGCATGTGCCAAGGTCCCGCCCGCCGCCGGCCGGCTTGCGGGTGGCGGAGAGGGGTAACGGTACGCGCAGACCTGCCGGAGCGGCACCCTCTGTTGCTGTCCGGTGGCTGAACTCTGCAATGTCACCGCGTTGAGCGCAGCCGGCATCATGGAGACGGGCATCAGGTCTTGGTACCGTTCCCGCGATCCATTGTCGAGCAGCCAAAGAGACCTTGGTTCAGGTAACGTTCCCCTCGGTCAGGGATGAGCGTCAACACGCGGCATCCCGGGTGCTGGTGCGCCAGCCGCAGGGCGACCGTCGCGTTGGCGCCTGCAGACACGCCCGCCAGGAGTCCGCACCGCAGCGCCAGTTGGCGGGCCTGCTCCTCCGCCTCCGCCGTGGTCACAGTGGCCACCTCGTCGATCTCGGCGCGATGACGCCGGATGATCTCCGGCACAAAGCCCTCGCCGATTCCCTGGATGCCGTGTAAACCGGCCGTTCCGCCCGAGAGAACGGCGGACTCGGCGGGCTCAACGCCCACCATGCGGCAGGCTGCGAACGACTCGCGCAAGCGCTGCGCGACGCCCACGAATGTGCCCCCGGTGCCCATCCCGGCGACGAAAAAGTCTACCGGCTCCCTGAGCTGCCGTACCAGGCTCGCCCCGGTATAGGTGTAGTGAGCGCGAGCATTGTCCTCGTTGCCGAACTGGTCTGGGAGCCAGAGGTCCGGTCCCAACTCCTGCTTCAGTTCATCGTAGCGGCGCTTTGCTCCCGGCATGTCTTCACCCTTCGGGGTCAGCACGATCCTGGCGCCAAAGGCCCGCATCATCTGGCGCCGTTCGAGGCTCATGTGTTCGGGCATGACGGCGACGAAGCGGTAGCCGCCGGCAGCCGCCAGCATACTGAACGCGATACCCGTGTTCCCGGTGGTCAGCTCCAGGATCGTCATTCCGGGGCGCACGTCACCCCGCTTCTCGGCCTCCGCGAGCATGTACCAGGCCATGACGTCCTTGACGCTGCCGCTTGGATTGAGGCAGGCGAGCCCGGCCAGTATTCTCGAACTACCCGGCCTGAGTCCCTCGAGTTCCACCACCGGGGTGGTCTGCCGCATCAAGGCTCCAAGGCTACGTATCATTGCGTGCACTCCTTCCCACCCGGTCGGGGGCCATTCTCAGGTGCCGGCGTGTACCCGCCAATATGGCCCGTGCTGCCGAAGCCGCCTGCGGCGTGCTGGCTCTCCGCGATACTCCGGGCGAGACCGAGCGCCACTTCCGGCAGCCACTGGAACACCATCGGGGCCAGGCGGTGCCCGCGTGCAGTGCGGTAGTCCTCGCGGCGAGCGTTAGGCTCTGGGTCCGCCCCTGCAGCCTACAGCCTCCCATCCTACCACAATGGCGAGATGCCCTAACGGCGACAGCATTCAGGCGCGCTTCACTCCGCTGTCCTGAGCCCTCCCGCCTGGGGACCGTACGCGGTGTGCGCCATTGCATCCGTGCCCGCCCGGGGTACCCTTAGCACATACTGCAGGGGTCGCAAGGCGATCGACGGGGCCGGCCCCATCGCGAGAAGAAGTCCGGGGCCGCCAACAGGGGCCGTGCGCCTGTCAGGCAGGGCTTAGCCCTTACAACGTTGGTGTGGAAGCCAGGCCAGGGAGGAATGCCTGATGGGTGGCACGAATACTGCGTTGTGTGTGGCCGCGGCCCCGACAGGTTTCACCTGACCGTCGGGGGAATCGACAACGGAAAGGCACCAGGCGGCGCGGATAGTGGCCGCGCTATCCACTCGTCAGTCTTCGTCCTACAGCCAACTTAGCACGGCAAGCCATCATACGTGCGCCACGGCCCTCAGGACGGCCAGGGCGTCTTCGCGAAGACTCGGCCAGCGGGCGGGATCGACGTCCTGCATCTGCTCCAGGATGGCGATGGTCTTGGCGATGGCCCCGTCGGCGGGCGGCGTTGCGGCCGGGGTGCCCGCGCTCCCCTGAGGGAGCCGGCCGAGGAAGTCGGGGAGTTGACTCAGCTTGTCGCGCTTGACCTTGTCGCTGGCGTGGTCCATGTACATCTGCGTCATGCGCTCGTCCATGTGGCCGACAATCGACTGCACGATGTTGGCGGGCACACCGTGGATGGCGGCCAGGTAGCAGAAGGTGTGGCGCAGGCTGTGGACGTCCTTGACGCTAACCGCACGTGATCGACCCGCGACCTTCCTCGTGGTGGTGATCTGGATCCCTTCGAGGAACCCACGGACCCGGTAGCCGATGCCGCTGGGGTTGCCGAGGTAGATACTGGCGTGCTCAGGCAGGACGTACTCCTGACCGGGCTCACGCGCGGCGGCGGCCTGTTCGAGGAAGATGTGCAGCGGCAGCATGATGGGGATGCGGACCACCTTGCCGGTCTTGCTCATCTTCCGGGTGATCCGGTCGGCAGCCAAGTCAATCTCCTGCCAGCGGAGGGTGCAGATATCGCCCTCGCGCAGCCCCGTCGCCATGCCGATGTAGAACAGCGCGAAGATGAAGGGATCGCCGGCCTTGCTGGCCGCGCCGATCTTGTTCAGTTCCTCAGGGGTGAACGCATCGCGATGTTCGTACTCGTTGTCCAGCTTGGGGACTTTGCTGAAAGGATTCCTCATGAGGCTGGCGTCATCGGAGAGCGTGGCGAAAACCTGCTGAAGACTCTTGTGGTAGACGTTGACCGTGCGGGGGCTCAGTTTGGCGCAGCCGGCCTCGTAGGAAATCGCATGGCGGCGGTACTTCGGCCGGTATTCGATGGTCTTGGCGAACTTGCCGTGCTCCCGGATGTGGTGGATGTAGGCCTGGGCCATCTCCAGGGTCACGTCGGACAGGCGCCGGGCGGACGGGTACTCAGCCTTGAGAAAAGCCAGCCAGTCGGCCCAGTAGCTCTCCTTGGACGCCATCTGCTTAGCCCCGATGGGCTTGCGCCGGGGCTTGCCGCGGAACAACTCCATGGCCCCTTCCAGGTCGACCCGCCGGCCCCCGGCCAGCTCGTCGCGGAAGTTCTCCACCACCGCCCTGGCGCTGCGCTGCTTCCGCAGCACGTCGAGCTTTTCGCGCTCGAACTTCATGGCATCGGCTTTGGTGGCGCACCCGGTTGAGCCGGTGTAGCGTTTGCCGGCGACCATGATGCGGTAATAGAACGTCGGCGTTGTCTTGCCGTTGGGCATGGTCTTGCGGAAGATGGACACTGTACACCCCCTTCGCTGGCGGCTCTCGGCACCTTGCCGGAACTACAGGAGAGAGCGTACCATCTCTGGCCTGCTACTGCAACCAATTATGGAGCCATTAGTGATTATACGTAGCTAACGCCTCTGCCTAATGGCAGTAGGCCATACGCCCCAATCGGACGGGGTGGGCGCCAGGTTCTCCATGCGGGGAACCCAGAGGCCCAGTGGCTTCCGAGCCGAGCCGCAGGTATGAGGCCTGGGCCGCGGTGGCAGGCCTCAACCGGAATGGCCGTTGCCTGCTGGATCGCCACTTGGTGGCATGTATCCCAGATGTACCCTTTATATGGAACGCCATCGTGTAGCAAAGGCCAGCACGTTTGGCATATCTAGCCTTGTCAGCCATACCTAGTGCGTGTCATGACCTAGCCTCACTGGTTTTCGCGAAACCTGCCAGGCCGCACGCAGGCAACTTCTCTGGCGAGACCAGGCCCTTCGGCGCCCTTCGTGCCACCCCGCGACCAAGAGCCAGGTGTGCTCAGGGGGGCAAGGCATCAAAGGACGGACGGGGTGGGGGATTGGCAGGGAGTTGGCAGCCCAGCGCTGGGCTGGGCGAACCGCTGCGGTTGTGCGAGAACGCTCTGGGGGTGGTGTGGGTTCGGGTAGCGGTGTAAGCTCCGCTGGGAATTGGTCATAACGATTGCGGCATAAAAAGACCCGCCGAGAGA
>CAILKC010000494.1 GCA_903834675.1 uncultured Victivallales bacterium
GGCGCCCTCCAACGCCCCTCGTCCGCCGCGGCGGACGAGGGGCGGAATGGGAAGCGCCTGGTGTCCTGCGAGGTTGCTGCAAGTCTCATACAAGGGTTCCGCCACGGCCTACGGCGAACTTCACTGAGGCATTAAAACAGCCCTAAAGCTCTGCTCCCGGCGGCCGCAGACTGCCGTCTGGCCGCTATAGTAGCCGGGTGCCTCGCGGGACTGCCATGCGGGTCGTTTGGGACGAGGCGAATGGAGATGGTATGGCGTTACAGGTGCATGTGCTTCCGGTCGGACTGCTCGAGGTCAACTGCCACCTGGCCTGGGACCCCGATACCGGCCGCGGGGTGGTCATCGATCCCGGCGACGACGCGGCGGACCTCGTCGCCGCGGTCACGGCCGCGGGCTTCACCCCGGTGGCCGTGCTGCTGACACACGGCCACGTGGACCACATCCGGGCGGTGGGGGACATCGGCAAGCGCTACGGCATACCGGTGTTCATCGCCCGGGCCGACCGGGATCTCTACTTCAGTCCGGCGAACGCCTTGCCGCCCTGGATGCCGGCAGCGCCGAACCTGCCCGAACCGGTCCATGTCCTGCCCGACTGCGGCGGCCTGGACTTCCGCGTGCTGCCCAGTCCCGGCCACACGCCGGGTAGCGTCTGTTTCCACCTCCCGTCCGCCGGGGTACTGTTTTCCGGGGACACGCTGTTCCGCGCCGGCGTGGGCCGTACGGATCTACCCGGTGGCAGCCTGGAGGACCTGGAGCGGTCGCTGCGCTCCGTTCTCTACGTGTTGCCGGACGAGACTCGAGTCTATCCAGGTCACGGGGCGCCGACGACGATCGGCACTGAGAAGCGCGCGAATCCTTTCGTCCGACCGTAAACGGCCGACCGCACTGCGAAGGAGCCTGCCTTGAGCAGCGCCGAGCACATCCGCGTCTCCGCCTACCTGATCACGTTCAACAACGAACGGACCCTCGAAACGGCGCTGCGCAGCCTGCACTGGGTGGACGAGATCGTGGTGGTGGACTCGTTCAGCACCGACCGCACGCTGGAGATCGCTCGCCAGTACACCCAGAACCTCGAGCAACGCCCCTGGCCGGGGTTCCGCGACCAGTACCAGTACGCTTCCGAGAAGTGTACGCACGACTGGGCGCTGTTCGTCGACGCCGACGAGGAGATCTCCCCGGCGCTGGCCACGGCCATGCAGGAGGCGCTGCGGGCCAACCCGGCGCGTCCAGAGGCCGAACGGGTAGTCGGCTACAGCGCCGAACGGCGCACCTATTATCTCGGCCGCTGGCATCTGCATGGCGGCTGGGTTCCGGACCACGAAATCCGCCTGTACCGGCGTTCGTGCGGGCGCTGGGAAGGCGGTTTGCACGCCAACCTTCACCTCCAGGGACGCGCCGGGCGTCTGGACGGTTTCTACTATCACTACACCTATGCGAACATCGCCGACCAGCTGGGCACGATCGGGCGCTACTCCGACGCCGCCGTCAAGGACATGCTGGCCAGCAACACCCGCTTCTCGCTGCTGAAACTGCTCGGTAACCCGCTGGCGCGCTTCGGGCGCGACTACCTCCTCAAGGGTGGTTTTCGAGAGGGCCTGCCCGGCCTGATCGTGGCCGTCAGCACGATGTTCTATATCTTCATCAAGTACGCCAAACTGTGGGAAACCAGGCAGTCGTTCCCACCCTTCGGCGACCGCAACCGGCTCCCCTGAGGGCAAGGCGAAAAGCTCATATGGCTACCGATACCGGCACCGAACCTGGGATGCAGTTCCCCTTGGACTGGCATGGCAAGGTCTTGGCGCAAGCCGACGCGGGGGACATCCCTGACCAGATTGGGGAGGTCATGCGCTCGTTCGGCATCGCCGCGGCGACGGTGCCGGGCAACCGTTCCGCGCAGGGCCGCTACCTCACCTACACCGTCTACGCCGTCATCCCCGACCGGGAGACGCTGCAGCAGGTCTGTCAGGCGCTGTCCCGTCTTGCCGGAGTCCGCTACGTCTTCTGAGCGCGCCGTGGACTCCGCACGCTTCAAGGGTATTTCCGGTATGAGAATCATTGTGCTCGACGGCCACGCCCTGAACCCCGGCGACCTGAGTTGGGCCGCCCTGCAGGCTCTGGGTGACTGCACGGTGCATGAACGCACGTCGGCCGCACAGGTGCTCACCCGGGCGACCGGAGCCCCGGTCCTGCTGACGAACAAGACCAGGCTCGGCCGCGCCGAGATCGCCCAGTTGCCAGAACTGCGTTACATCGGTCTGCTGGCCACCGGCTACAACGTGGTGGACGTGAACGCTGCGAGTGAGCGCGGCATCGTGGTCACGAATGTGCCGGCCTACAGCACCCGCTCGGTGGCACAGATGGTGTTCGCCCTCGTGCTGGAACACACCCAACAGGTCGGCCGACATAGCCGCCTGGTGCATGACGGGGCCTGGTGCCGTTCGCCGGACTTCGCCTTCTGGGACACGCCGCTGGCGGAACTCGAGGGCAAGACCATGGGCCTGGTCGGAGTTGGCCACATCGGCATGGCGGTGGCGGAGTTGGCGCACGCCTTTGGCCTGATCGTGGTCGCCGCCGTCCGCACCCCTCGCCCGGACCTGCCGACCTGGATCCGCGTCCTGCCCCTTGACGAGGTATTCCGTCAGGCTGACGTGCTAAGCCTGCACTGTCCCCTGACGCCCGCAACCGAGCGCCTGGTCAACGCCGAACGACTCCGCCTGCTGAAGCCGACCGCCTTCCTGGTCAACACCAGCCGCGGGGGCCTGGTTGACGAGAACGCGCTGGCTGCGGCTCTGCACGCCGGCCGCCTCGGCGGCGCCGGGTTGGACGTACTGAGCCGGGAGCCCCCCGCGGCGGACTGCCCGCTTCTGGGAGCCCCAAACTGCCTGATCACCCCGCACCTCGGCTGGGCCACGCGCGAGGCCCGGGAACGCCTGTTGGCGGCCGCCGTAGCCAACCTGCGCGCCTTCCTGGCCGGTCAGCCCATCAACCAGGTGCGTCCCGCTTGAGCGGGCCGCAGAAGCACTAGGGGAAAGGCAGGCCTGACGGCGTTTCTCGGTGGCATCGGCTCCTCGGCCCACAGCAAAGCCTACACCTTCGACTTGTATGAGACTTCCAGGGCGCAGGCCGCAAGTCTCATTCCGGCAGGTCCGGCACCGGCCAAGGGCTCGGCTGAACCCTGAACCCTTGGATGAGACTTGCAGCAACCTCGTAGGACCCCAGGCGCTTCCCATTCCGCCCGGAGTCGCCCGCGGCGGCCACGCAGGGCCGCCCTCCAGGCGATCCGGCGCGTACCGGCCGGATCGGAATGAGAACCGCGGTTGCCTTGCCGATGATTCCGCCATTCGTCATTGGGTCTTGGGCATTTGACCCTCTGCGGTTCTCATACAAGCAAACCCCTACGGAACTGACCTGCGCCCCCCTGCCGCGGAGCGCTGAAAGCGCGGCTATTCCTCAGCCCAGGGCAGCGCCCTGGGAATGGAATCCAAAACGAGATTGAGCCCCGCCGGGGCGGCATACCGACAGTCCATGGGCACCGCGCGGCCAGCGATGGCGCCCCTTTGGGGCTGAGAATCTGGGGGATGCCC
>CAILKC010000495.1 GCA_903834675.1 uncultured Victivallales bacterium
GATGTTCTGCGTGCCGACCAGGCCAGCACGGCCGGCTAGCGAATCGGCGGCCGTGCAGGGTGGCAGGTGCTCGTGCGCTCGCCGCAGCCAGTAAACGCAGTAGTCGGCCATGCCCGGCACCTCGGGATAGGCCGCGCGCAGCCAGCTGACGTAGTCCGGGCCGTGCTCGGGCTTCAGGCGCTTGGCGCCGAGGAAGGGCGGATTGCCGATGATAACGTCCACCTTGGGCCAGGGCGTCGGCACGCCGCCGACCATGATCAGGGCATCGACAGCAATGAAGTTGCGGTCGAGATTGTCCAGCGGCAGGGCGTTCTCGGTGACGTGCGCCTCGTCAATGGCCAGCTTGCGGGCGATCATCATGGTGACCTTGGCGATCTCCACCGCGAAGGGCAGGATGTCCAGCCCATAGAAGTTCTGCGCCGAGAGGTAGCTCAGGCGGCCCTGGCCGGGCTGGGCTTCACTGCGAAACTCGTCCATGCGTTCGAACAGGCGCGCTTCCAGGCGTTTGAGTTCGCGGTAAGCGATGTAGAGGAAGTTGCCTGAGCCGCAGGCCGGATCGAGCACGCGAAAGCGGTGCAGCCGGTCGCGGAGTCCGCGCAGGCGGCCAAGGGTGCGGGCCTCTTCGATTTGCTCGCGCCAGGGCTCGACGATGGTCGGCCCGACAATCTTCATGATGTCCGCGGGATGGGTGAAGTGCGCCCCGAGGGCGTGCCGTTCGCCGCCGTCCAGCGAGTGCTGGAAGAGCGTGCCGAAGATCTCGGGCTGCACCTTGGACCAGTCCTCGGCAGCGGCAGCGCGCAGGTGGTTCAGCTCGATGATGTCCAGCTCGACCAGGGCCGGCCGGGCAAAGAGGCCGCCGTTGAAGTAGGGCACGCCCTTGTAGCGCCCGCCAGTGACCGGCCGCGCACTGTTCATGGCGCCGAACAGCCCGCCGAGCAGGTCGTAGGCGTCCTCAGCCTTGGCGCAGTCCGCCAGCAGGCGCGCCACGAAGTACTTCTCCAGCAGGCCGATGTCTTCGGCGAAGAGCGCCACCAGGGTCTGCAGGACGAAGCGCTGGGCCAGCTCGCGCTCGACGCCGCGCTGGACCAGGTGGCTGAAACAGGCCGCCAGATGGTCGGCAGCCTTGCGGGTGACCGCGACGCGGTCGTTGCCGAAGGTCGGGTCGGGCTGGCCGGGGGCCAGGAAGGCAAGTGGACCGAAGCGCGCGGGCAACTCTGCCAGCGCCACCGTGTCCACCGGCGAGTCCATCTGCGTCTCGAAGTCGTAGACGCGGAATTCGTCGAAGTTGCAGAGCACGACGTAGCGCGGGCGGTTGGGCACAAGGCGGGTCCAGTAGTCGAAGGCCTGGCGGTAGTGCTTCTGCAAGTCGGCGCCGCGCCGCTTCATCTCTATCAGCACCAGCGGCTTCCAGACGTAGTCGGCGAAGGCGATCCCGCCGCCATCCTCGGCGGCCCTGCGGATGCGGACCTCCGGCGTGCCGCCGACGTCCAGACAGCCCCGCTGGCCAAAGGCCTGGAACAGCCGGTCGAGGAAGATCTGCGCCTGGCCCTTCTCGTCACCACTGACGTGGGCCTGCGCCCAAGACACGAAATCGGTGAGCGACTGACGGTTCATGAACGACCCCTTTGCCGACCCCCCGCCCTCACTTCACGGGCGCCGGGCTGGCCTTGGGGCGCCAGTCGGGCAGCGGCACCGGGGTCGTGAGCACCGGCCAGGTGGCCCGGTACGGGTCGGCGTATAGCCCAATCTCGTCCACGGGTATGGGCTTGAAGCCGAGGCTGGCCAGGAGCTTCGCGTCTGGCTTGAGGCGGAAGTCACCGGCCGCGGCATCGACAAACCCCGGGTCAACCTCGTCGAACCCGCCGTTGTCCAGCAGGACCAGGTTGGTCTGGTTGCCTGTCGTCACCCTCCCGCAGCGGTAGAAGACATTGCGCCAGATGTGGTTGAGGCCTGGTGGCTCCATCATCTGCGCCAGGGCCGGATAGCGTGACAGGTAGAGTTCGGTGGTGAAGAAGTCCGTCGGCGCCTTGCCCTCCTGGATCAGCTTCCAGACGCTGTTTCCGGGGTTCCAGCCGCCGCTGACGCCCTGCTTGCAGTCAGCGAAGATGTTATTGTCCATGATGTTATCACGGCCGCTGTTCATCTGGATCGCGCCGAAGTTCCCGTTAGCGCTGCGGTAGAAGATGTTGCCGTAGACCAGCATACCGCTGATGGCATCATCGAAGCGAATGCCGGCCTGCCCATGCACGGCGCCTTCGCTGCCGGTCTTGCCCACGTGGTGGATGCGGTTGTAGCGGAAGATGACGCCGCGGTAGGTCGGGTTGCGGAACAGCTCCATGGCGCCCTGGTCGTCGGACTCCTGCACGGCGCTGTGTACCTCGTTGAACTCGATGAGGTGGTCATTGCCCTCGATGCGCATCACGCTGCTGGGGCAGTCGTACATGAGATTGTGGGCAACGCGGTTACTCACTCCCTCCAACTGGATGGCCGGCGTGTAGGTCCGGTCGATGCGGCCGAAGTTGTGGATGCGGCAGTTCTCGACCACGTGCCCGCCCGGGGTGAGGGTCTGGCGATCGCCGCCACTGACCTCGGTGGCGCGTCGGCCGATGGTGTGCAGGTCGCAGCCCAGCAGCATATTGTGGCTGCCACCGTTGACCATGATACCGTTGCCGGCCAGGCGCTTGACGGTGCATCCGGCCACCCGGCAGTACTCGCTGTCGGTGATGACCATGCCGTTGCCGCGGGCCAGGTCAAACACAAGCCCCTCGAAGCGCACGTGGGCGACCCCCGCCAGGGTCACCATGGGCGTTGGCAGCATGCCGATCTCCACCACCGCGGCGCCAAGGTCTGCCGGCGGGTACAGGTACAGGATGCCCGTGCCGCGATGGAGATACCACTCGCCCGGTCGGTCGATCTCTTCGAGCAGGTTGAAGGCGTAGTAGATGATGCCCTGCCCGGCATCCATACCGCCGCCATACTGGTACGCCTCGGCCGTGGTGAGGGTGCGCGCCGTGGTGTCGATAGCTCCCACTTTGATCGCCGCGTCCGCCCACAGGTAACGGAAGTAGCCAAACAGCCAGGCATCCTCCGCCTGGGTCCAGCGCGCGTGACGCTCGGAATCGTACTCGAACGCCGCCGGTTTGCCAGTCGCCTTCGAGCCGGGTTCGAGGAGCGCCTTGATGCGGACAAAACCCTCGTTCGGCCAACGGGCCAGGGTCATGGGTTGACCATTGACATACAGCTCCAGCGTCGGCGGCGGCGCCGGTTGACCGAAACCGCGCACCCGCAGTTCGCCGTAGTCGGTGATGCCCAGCGCCCGCAGATCGCACTGCACGACCTTCCCACGCGCCTCTTCCGGCAAGCGCTCCAGGACAGCGCGGTCCGTGACCGGGCCGAATCCCGAGAGCCGGGCGCCGCCATAGAACACCGCCTTGCCCAGCTCCTCGGCCCGATAAACGACCGGCCCGGTCTCCGTGCCCGAGTCCGCCGCCGTCAGCGCCAGGGTCTCGGTCACGGTGTATTCGCCCGACCGGATCCGCACCCCGATGGGACCGTTGACGCCGTCGGCCTTGAGCGCCCGTACCGCGTCACGCGCCCTGGCCAGGGTGGCGAAGGGCCGCTGGGCGGAACCGTCCTGCGCATCGTCACCCTCCGGGGCGACGTAAACCTCGGCGGCGAACGCAGTGATCTTCGGCGCCTGTGTCCGGCTGGCCATGGGGTCGCGGGCTGGCAGGCCCCGGGCCACGCGGTCGCTCTCCTGGACGCACTCGCCCGCCTCGTAGCGATGCACCTCGGGGTAGCTCGCCTCGGCGGCGATGCGCTCGTACTCCGCCCGGGCCGCGGGGGCCTTGCCTTCGGCGGCATAGCTTTGGGCCAGGCGCAGGTGCGCATAGCTGCGGAAATGAGCCGGCGCCACCGCCGCCGTCAACACCTTGCCGTAACCCGCCCGGGCCGCCGCAAAGTCCCCCGCGCCCCAGGCCGCATTCGCCTGGGCGAAGACCGCCGACAGCGCCTCGCGCTCTTCGGCCGCCGCCGCCTCGGCGGACTCCGCCACCTGGAAGGTCGCCTGGAGCCCTTTGAACTCAGCCCGCACCTCGGCTCTCGACAAGGCCCGACGGTACACCTTGACCTCGTCCATCGCGCCCCAGTAGTTGTGCCAGCCGTTGCCCAGCTCGAGGTCACCGCTGACGGCGAAATCGCCATCAAACTCCGCGGCCAGAGCGCTGCTGCCCTGGGCATAGCCGTTGATGTAGATGTTGATCTGCTTTGCGGCCCGGTCGCAGACCAGGGCCACATGCGCCCACTCGCCGGTCTTCAACGCAAAGGCCGAACCCGCGCCCGTGGAGACGGTCCGGCCCCCGTCCGCCTTGTAACAGAAGTAACACGAGACCGAGCCGTTGCCCATCAGGTCGATGACCAGGTAGGCGCCCGGGTACGTCCCATAGGCGAAAACGCGGCGCTGGTTCTGCCGGTCCTCGATGGTGAACTGCACCGGCTTCAGCATCGCCATAAAGGACCACGAGTCCTTGCCGAAACGCTGCTCCGGGGGAATCTGTACGCTGACGATCTTCGCCGCGCTGCCGTCAAAGAGCAGCGCCTTGCCGGCGGGCGAATCGACCCAGTCGGCTTTGACCGTTCCGTCGAGGCCGTTGCCGGATTGGTCCTTGACCGCGGCGCCGCTGCCTTCGTTGAAGCTCCAGTGGATCAGTACACCCTCTTCAGCGGCGGGAAGCGCGCCCGCGACCAACAGTGCCAGCGAAGAGGCCAGGAGGTGACAACGCATGTCGGGGGTATCCTTGGTGAGGTTGTGCGGGTCGTTGGGTCGCATGGCCGCGCCTGCTGCACACGCCAGCGGGTGCATCGCCCGGTTCTGCACAACATAGCGCGAGTATGCCGACGGGCACATTTCCGGCAAACCGGAATCCCTGAAACAGCCCGGGGCAGAAGCCGGGTGCTGTGGCGCCGCACGGACAGCGTGGTACAGTGGAGACTCGCGCAGACGTGCTGCCAGGAACCGGGGTTCTCAGACAAGCAAGGAGACGATTCATGTGGGCACGGGTTATGAGGCAGCTTGCGGTGGCGTTGTGCGTGGCGGGAACCGCACTGGCAGAGGGCGAAAACATGCTGATATCCATTCCGCTCAACGGTGATTTTGAAGAGATCAGCACGCTCGACAGCGGCTCCCTCATGCCCAAGGGCTGGCAGCTCAACGACGGCTTCGTGAAGAATGGCGGCTGCGAGGCGGTGGAGGGTGGGCAAACGGGCAAGTACGCCTTCCGTATCCATGCCGAGAGGGGACCGGTGCATGCCTTCACCTCCACCTCCTGGCCCGTCGTGCTCGGCAGCGACGCCGAAATCCGCTGTCAGGCCAAGGGTCAGGGCTCGTTCGGCGTCACCCTCTACTGCTACCAACGCGGCGGCAACTGGGTCGGGGGCAATCTCGAACTGCCACCGGTGACCCTGAGCGCCGACTGGCAGGAGTTCAGCTTCATTGTGCGCCTCCCCGAGACGCCCTTCCCCAAAGGCGTGGTGGAGGTGGTCAAACTGGCGCTGGTCGCCGCGGCGGGCGCCGACGTGTGGCTGGATCAGGTCAGCCTCAAGATGCAGGCGCCGCCCATGGGCGCGACTGGCATACCCGCCGCCGTGTCGGCCGGAGACGCCCCGATCCTCGAACTGACCCTGCCGCCGGTGCTCTACGCTGTTCCCGGCATCGAGACCAACGTCTACTTCGAGAACACGGTTCTGGCCATCAATCCGGCGAACCTGGTTTTCGATGTCACCTGCCCCAAGGGCGCCCAGCAGCGCGAGCGCTGGACCTTTGTGCCCAAGCCCGAGGATGTCGGGACGCACCTGTTCTCCCTGGCGGTGTACGGCGAAGGCAACCACTTGCTGGCCGAGGCCAGCAGCATGGTCAAGGTGGTTGATCCGGCGGCGGCGGCCCAACTCTCGGTGCTGATCATCGGCGACAGCCTGACCAACGCCTCCGTCTATCCGGCTCGGGTCCTCGAGGCCTGCGCCCAGGACGCGAATCTGAAGGTCCGCCTCATCGGCACCAACGTGCCACGCAAAGACAGTCCCGAACTGCGCCACGAGGGTTACGGCGGCTGGACCGCGGCGCGCTTCGCCTCGTACTTCGAGGCCGAGGCCTGGAAGGATGGCAAGCGCGCCTGCAGCCCCTTCGTCTTCGCCGACGCAGGCGGTAAGCCGGGCCTCGATTTCGCCCGCTACTACCGCGAACAGAACGAGGGGAACCCGCCCGACGTCGTCACCCTGCTGCTGGGCTGCAATGACACCTTCGGCGCCAGCGAGACCGGCCAGGCCGACGCGATCGCGGCCTGCCTGGCTAACCTCGACATCCTCATCAATAGCATCCGTGCCGTGGGGCCCAATACCGTCATCGGCATCCTGCTTCTGGCGCCGCCGGCCGCCACCCAGGACGCCTTCGGCACCAACTACGGCTGCGGCCAGACGCGCTGGCAATACCGCCGCAACCAGCACCGCCTGGTCGAGCGCACCCTGGAGAGGTACGGCAAACGCGAGTCGGACGGCATCTGGCTGCTGCCCACCAGCGTCATCGTGGACCCGTACTATGGCTTCCCCGCCGTGACCGTGAAGGCCAATGCCCACAGCTCCGTGGACATCGTCCGCCTTAACAACGGCGTCCACCCCAACGAGGCGGGCTACCGCCAGATCGGCGACGCCCTCTACGCCTGGCTCAAGGACGTCGCCGCCCGGCGTAAGTAGAAGGCAAGAGCCTGACTCGATTGCCGGATGGTGGAGGCTCTTGCAGAACCCTCGGCGCACCAGCATCTCGCCTGGAGCCGGCGGTCCGCTCGGGCGTCGCCAGAGCTTCCGCCGTCTCCGGGGATACCGCGAACCCGCCCGGAACGGGCTGGGCATCGCGGGCTCCAGGGCCAAACGCGGGGTTCCGCAAGTGCCTCGGTGGGGGTCGGCCAGCGTCGGCTCAGACGCTCGGCGCTTCCCCGGTGCGGGGGATGGGCAGCTCCAGGGCGCGGCCGAAGCCGAGCGGGTGTTGGTAAGGCAGGCAGTCGGCAAAGCGCGCCGGGGCGTGCTGGCGCCGCAGCGCCGTGCGCCCCGGGGCCTCGTAGCCACTCAGCCAGACCGCCTTGAGGACAGCCGCAGTCGGCCCTCCCGGCAGCACCAGATTCAGGCTGAATTCCCCGCCATCCGGGAGGCGCACGGTGAAGAACGTTTCCGCGGGGTCGCAGGTGATGTCCCGGTTCTTGGCCTCGCCGTAGCCCGGCATCCCGACCGCGATCGTCGTCACGGGCACCGTGTAGCCCCCTGGCGGCGAGCCCGGGTAGCGTGAGATGTAGGCGCGCGGCTGCACCTCCCCGGCACCCGCTCCCTTCAGGCAGAACTGCAGGTCGAGTTGGCGCATCCGGGCGGGCGTGACCAGATGCCAGCGGTAGGTGGTGCCGCGGGAGGTTACCTCGCCGCGGGACGCGCGGCAGGCCAGCCCGGGTAGCCGGTGAATCGGATGGACCAGCGGCTCAACCTGCCCGCCGACCGTACACGAGGCGGGAAAGTGGTAGAGAAAACCGGCAGCGGCCGCACTGACCATGCAAGGCTCGCGATGCACCGGCGGCAACCGTGCCGCGGCCAGGATCACGACCTTCACTTCGTGCCCCAGGAAGGTCAGGCCCGGCGCCGGATTCAGCACCTCATAGTGCGGATAGAACTGCCAGACCGTCCGCACCTCGTGTTCCGCCAGCGCGCTGGGATCGAACGCCAGGGTCTGTGGCAGGGGTAGCGGATTGCGCAGCACCGCCCAGGATTCGGTCCGGCCGGGCTGCAGGAAGCCATACACCTCGCCGCGCCCCGGGTGCCCAAGCACCATGCGGCCGCGAGCGACGTACAGACTCCGGGCCTGCCGCTGGCTGAAGGCCATGACCCGCCGCAGACACTCCACCTGCCAGTCTTCAAGCGACTCCGGCATCAGGGTCAGCGGGATGTAGGTGGCGCCGCGCAAGAACGCCAGCCAGACCGTGTTGGCCCAGGCGGCGGGGTCATCGCTGAACGGGTTGCGCTGCGAGTCCGGAAACTCATGGTTGTCAAAGCAGTCCAGCGGCAAAGGGGTCCCATCGCGACGCAAGTGGTTGTAGTACATCAGGTCACGGTGCGTCGCGGCGGCATCGCGGGCGGTGGCGCTGGGCAGAGCGGCGTACTCCGCGTCCCCCGAGTCCGACAGCCAGACGTGGTTGGCCTCGGGCAGCCACCAGGGCGACGGCCACCAGCC
>CAILKC010000496.1 GCA_903834675.1 uncultured Victivallales bacterium
GCCAAGGCCATCATCGAGAAAGCCAAGATCGAGGTCGAGCAGATGAAGCGGCGCGAGGCCTACTACAGCGCCATCGCCCAGGCGGCCCGGCAGATCGAGGGGCGGCAGTACGCGATCGCCGAGACGCTGCTGCGCGAGGCCCCGCCGGAGTTGCGCCATTGGGAGTGGGGCCGGCTCATGCATCTCTGCCACCCCGAGTTGCTGTGCATCCGCGCCAGATTGCCGGTCGCTGGACAAGCCTCGATGCCCGCAGCCGTGGCGCTTTCTCCGGATGGCCTGACCATCCTGACCGCTGGGGATAGCGTGCAGCAAGGGGATGCCTGGACCCAGTATGATCCCGTGCTCTGGGACGCGGGCAGTGGCCAAGAAATCCGGCAACTCGTTGGGCACACGGGAGGCGTCTACACAGTGGCCCTTTCCGCGGCCGGCAAGTACGCACTGACCGGGGGCCGGGCGCCGCCCTTCGATATCAAGCTCTGGGACCCGGCTACTGGCGCAGCGCTGCGGACGTTGAGCGGGCACCAGGGTACGGTGGGCGATCTCGCCTTCTCCGGCGACAGCGCCCTGGCGGTGAGTGCCAGTTGGGGCGACAAGACCGTGAAGGTCTGGGACGTGGCTACCGGCAGTCTGGTCCGAGACCTGCCCCAGGCGACACGGGTTGGCGCCGTGGCCATCGCGCCGGATGGACGCCGACTGGCCATCGCCAGTGACGACGGGGTGCGCCTTTGGGAGCTCGATGGGGGTCGCGAAGCGTGGATCTGGAAGTGCCTCTTTGTCAAGCACGTGGCCTTCTCTCCTGACGGGACGCTGCTGCTGGTAGGCGGGGACGGCCTGACCCTCCGTGGCGCGCGCGACGGGCGGGAGGTTCGGGCTTTCACAGGGCATCGAGGCGCAGTGCTCTACGCCTCGTTCTCCCCGGACGGGAAACGGGTCATGAGCGGCGGGAACGACAGCACGGCGCGGCTCTGGGACGCGGATACCGGGAAGGAGCTGGTGGTGTTCACCGGTCACGGCGGTCCGGTGGGGTACTGCCGTCTCTTCCCGGATGGCAAGCGTGTGCTCACGGCCGGTATGGACGAAACGGTGCGAATCTGGGACGTGCGCGGCCATGCGGAAGCGCTGGCTCTGCCCGCCGCCGCGGCCGCCGCGGCGTTCACTCCGGACGGCAACCGCATCATCACGGTGGGCTCCCACACGATGGTCTGGGACGCGCAGACCGGCCAGGTGCTGAAGCAGAGCGGTCTGACGCCCCCTGCGCGGGCTCTGGCCCTGCTGCCTGGCGGTCGGCGCGCCGTCTCTTCAGGGGTCAACTATGGGGACACCAGCATTCGGTATTGGGACCTGGACGAGTGCCGCGAAGTGTGGTCGCTCGATTCCGGTTTCGGCTATTTTGTGTACAGCCTGGCCGTCTCGCCGGATGGCAAGCACCTGGGGGGCAGTTCGGGCATGGGTACGGCCAAGGTGTGGGACCTCGAGAGCCGACAGGAACTCTGTACTGTCCGCCGTGAATCGGCACCGTGTTGGTGGAGGGCGATCGCATTCGGCTCGGATGGGCGACTCCTGACCGGCGACGGCATCAACGATAGCAGCACCGGCCAGTGCCTCTTGCGCTGGCCGGAACTCAGCGACCTGGACGCGGTCGCGTTCTCGGCGGACGGAACCCGTCTGCTCACCGGGCACAAAGACAAGACGGCCCGACTCTGGGACTGGCAGACGCACACCGAACTGGCCAGGTTGCGGGGACACGCCAACCAGCTACGGGCGGTGGCTTTCTCGCCCGACGGGCGCCGGCTGCTCACCGGGGGTGTGGATCGAACCGCTCGGTTGTGGGACGCCGAGACCGGCCGCGAGGTGTTCACGCTCTATGCCGATACCATCGTCAGTTCCGTCGGCTTCTCCCCGGACGGGATGCGGGTGATGGTCGGCAACGACTGGGCGGACGTCAAGCTCCTCGACGCGGTGGACTGGCGCCTGAGCCCCGAGGAGTTGGAGAAGGCGCAGGTTGAGGGCTACCAGAAGTGGCTGGGGGAGAACGGGCCGGCGGCAGCGCCGGCGGCGGGCGAGTAGAGCCAGCGCGGCGCCAGCCGGCGGCGGGCCGGGTCGACAGAGGCGCGGTCGGTTCGGGCCGACGCTCTGTGGTCTGTGGGTTCGGGAGTATGGTAGTGAGGACGTGCAGCCGCGGTGCTGCCGAGGCGGTTCGGGAACACAGATGATGACGACGGGTGACGGAGGGTAGTCATGAAACTACGGCAGAACCAAGTCTGGAAGCAGGGCGAGCAGTACATCCGCATCGTTGACCTGGAGCGCCTGAGCGTGGACTACAAGACCATGCCGGGCCTCACCTCCAAAGAGGGCGAGCATCACCAGGTCACCAAGAAGGAGTTTTGCCGTTTGCTGAAAGGCGCGGTGCTGGTGTTGCCCGCTGAGGCTGGCAGTCCGTGATCATCCCCTACCAGAAGCTCAGCGCGGAAGCCCTGCGGGGGATCATCGAGGAACTTGTGACCCGCGACGGCACCGAGCTGACCGACGCCGAGCCGAAGGTGCGGGAAGTCAGGCGTCAGCTCGAACACGGCAAGCTGGTGATCACCTACGATCTGGAGACCATGACCTGCAACGTCCTGCCCGCTGAGGCGGTGCAGGAGCAGATGGCGAAGCGCGAAGGACTCGAGCGATCATGAGGACTCTTCTGTCGGCAATGGCGGTCTCCGGAGCCTGCCTCGCCGCCGCCGGGCAGTATGAACCGATCACCGTCTACCGCAACGGCAAGGAGCTTCTGGTCAGGAGCTTCTTCTCGCCGACCCAGGACGTCGTCATCAGGATCCACTACGCCAGCGTCTCCAGGATGCCCAACGAAGAGGCGTATCTCATCCCCAAAGCCGCCGCGCTGCTCGACTACCGGAAGTACGACCTGATGCACGGCGGCGGCGATGAGATTCCCGCGTATCTACTTCCCCTGTACGGCACCCTGGGCGGCAATCACGGCTCACCCTACGGGCGCGCCGTAAACCTCCCCGGACACGGCCTGACCACGAAGGACCTCGGCGCCGAGCTGACCACGGAGAGCAAAGGCCGCTTCTACATCCTCCAGATCATCGACCCGGACAACCTCCTCATCCACCCCGAAAACCAAGGCCGACCCGGCTTCCCAAAATTCGCTGCGCTCGAGCAGGACAAGCTCTTCCGCGACGGGGTTGAGCTCACCTACGTCAGCGCGAAAATGCAGCAGGTCTACCCCAGTAACCGCTACCGCGAGAACTCCTATCTGGTGAACGGCACGGTACCTTTGGCGGACGGGACCGAGGTCAGATGCGATTTTCTCGACCATGTGGTGGACTACGAGATCGTCATGCCTGAGTACCGGGTCGAGAGGTTCAAGAGCAAGCCCGGGGTCGAGCACGACTTTCTGGCGCCGGATCTGCCCGCCATGATGGCCGTCCGCAGCCTCTACCGCTACCAGGCCAACGGAGCTTGCGTCCTCTACACCAGGAACACCGTGCTCTGCGATATGGCCGGCTACAACTGCCTGGGCGTGATGATGTGCTGGTCCGGCAGCATCGCGCAGAAGAAGCGGACCGAGTTCTACATCCCCAAGCTCAAGCCGTTGAAGGCCGCCGGACGCGACGCGACGCCGGCTTTCGAATGCGACTTCTCGGCCGTCTACGTCATGCCGGATGAGATGTTTGTCAACCATGACATCGTGAAGCAGGAATGCCTCGATCCGGACGATCCACCCGACCGCTTCATCCGCCTGGTCGGAAACGAAAAACGCGAGATCGGTGCGGCCCTCGGCTACTCCCTTTTTGAGGGGGTGACGGCGAAGGAGCTCAAGGGCAAGGATCGTGAGAAGGTCTACTTCCTCTGGTCGACCAAGAAGATGTATCCGTACTGCATCAACCTCACGAATGCTCGGCAGGGCGACGTGAGGGAGATCGTCGCCTACCGCCAGTATTTCGATCCGCAGCGCGAACCGGAGGCCACCTCGTTCTTCTTCCACAAGCAGAAGGACTCCGATGTGGTCTATCTTGACTTCCATAAGTCCCTCGCGAATCAGAGGATCGGCCTGCCAGGTTACATGGCGGGAAAGAAGGTCTCCATCCTGGAAAAGACGCCGTCGGTCACCCTGCACACGGGGGCAACGGTCCCCGCCGACGGCATTGCCCTCAGCGTTTCCGGAAATTACGGCTATCTCGTGCTCAAACTCGACTGACGCCCGCGGAGAAGATCGATGGCACGGAACTACGATTTCAGGGAACGCCTGAACGAGGTGCATCCGCAGCACATCCGCAATGAGGCGGTCTGCGCCCAAACGGTCGGCTGTTGGGTCGACGACACCTGGGAGATTGTCCTTCCCGACAACGCCTCGCGGCTGTTGCGCTATGTGGGACGGGACTTGTGCGACTTCCTGGCCGAGTCGCTATCGGTGTACCCGCGCCTGCGGCGGGCGACCGACCTGGCGGCCGAGTTTGCCGCGCCGGCGCGAAAGATCTTCCTCGTCACCACCTCCGACTGCGGCCTGGTGGTCGCCTCGGCGCAGCCCGGCGCCTATCGCATCATCGTATCTCACGATAGCATCGTGGTTTGCGGCAAGACCGATCGGGGTACAGCGCAGGGCAGCTACCACCTCGAGGACCGCATGCGCCAGAACGAAGGCCCCGTGATCGCGAGCGCGGATGCCGAGCACGCGCCGCGTTTTTCGCCGCGCCTGACCCACTCGGGTTACGAGCTTGACACCTTCCCGGACCCCTACCTGCAAGCGATCGCGCATGCGGGCATGGACGCCATCCTCGTCTACGTCTCGGACCTCGATACCTGCCTGCACGGCTTCAAAGACCCGGAGGCGCTGTGGCCCGGTTCCGGACGAGGCTACTGCGACTTCAATAACCTGGTCTATCGCGCGGCGGGCTTTGGCCTCGACGTCTACGTCTACAGCCACTACAAGTGCGACGTCCATCCAGACGACGCCGGGGCACGCGCCTACTACGAGAACTCGTTTGGGCGGCTTTTTGCGCACTGTCCTGGCCTGCGCGGCATCGTGTTTGTGGGCGAGACCTTCGAGTTTCCCAGCCGCGACCCGCACACGATCGGTAAGCGCTGTCAGTTGCGCACCCCCACCGATACCGGCTGCAGCGTCGGCTGGTATCCTTGCAGCGACTACCCGCGGCTGGTGACCCTGGCGCGCGACGTCATCCGTGCTCACAATCCGACGGCAGACATCGTGTTCTGGTCCTACAACTGGGGCTACCAGCCGCGCGATATTCGCCTGGAACTGATCCGCAACCTCCCACGCGACATCACCCTGCTGGTCACCTTCGACATGTTCGAGCGCTTCCGCGGCGAGAACGGCGCCGAGTACACGGTGGACGACTACTCGATTTCGTTCGAGGGCCCGGGCGCTTACTATGTGAGCGAGGCAGAGGAAGCGCAGCGGTTGGGACTCCGGCTGTACGCGATGGCCAACACGGGCGGCAGGACGTGGGACATGGGCGTGGCCCCCTACCTGCCGGTCCCCGAGCAGTGGAACCGCCGCTACCGCAACCTGATCGCCTCACACGAGGCGCACGGGCTGGCCGGCTTGATGGAGAGCCACCACTACGGCTGGCTGCCCTCGTTCATCTCCGAACTGGCCAAGAACGCCTTCACCACCGGCGGCGACGACCTCGAGGCGGCCCTCGCCGCCACGGCGCAGCGCGATTACGGCGCCGGCGCGGCGCTGGCGCGGCAGGCCTGGGGCCGATTCAGTGACGCCATCCGCCTGGTGATCGCGTACGGCCTGGATCAGTACGGCCCCTACCGCATCGGCCCGTCCTACCCGCTGGTGTGGGATCAGACCGAGGTCACGCTCCCCAGCCTGCCCTACGCCGTGCATGGCGGCAACGCCATCGTCTTCCCGACCTATGCCGAAAACGTGTTCGCCGATCCCCCCCGCACCGAGCTGCGGCTGGGGCGCAGCAAGCGGGTGTGTGCGCTGTTCGAGGAAGGCAACCGTCTGCTGGAACAGGCCGGCGCCGGGTTGGTCGGCACCAAGGCAGAGAACGCCCGCCGGGCCCTGGCGGTCAGTCGTTTCATGGAGAACACCTATCGCACGACCGTGCATGTCAAGCAGTGGCAGATTCTCAAGGCCCTGCTGCAGAATGCGCGCCAGCCGTCGCCGCGCGATCCCGCGGTCCTGTTCCGGCTGGTTTCCGACCTCGCCGCCGCTGACGGCAGCCGCCGCCTGGCCGAGGCGCTGAAGGCCATCGCCATCCGCGAGATCGCCAACGCCGAGGCAACCCTCGTCTGCTACGAGACCGACACGGCGATCGGATTCGAGGCGTCCATGGAGTACATGTTCTCGCCCGAACACGTGGCCTGGAAGGTCCGTGTGACCCAGGAGTCGGCGCGCCGGGTCGAGGCGTTCGTCGGCGCCTGATCCCGACGGCGTCGCCGTATCCCCTGGCGCCGTATCCCCTGGCGCCGGCGGTCTCCGCCGTATCCCCTGGCGCCGGCGGTCTCCGCCGTATCCCCTGGCGCCGTATCCCCTGGCGCCGGCGGTCTCCGCCGTATCCCCTGGAGCCGTATCCCCTGGAGCCGGCGGTCTCCGCCGTATCCCCTGGC
>CAILKC010000497.1 GCA_903834675.1 uncultured Victivallales bacterium
CAAATAGTGCCTTGACCGGCTTGCAATACGAACCGCTTCTTCTATCTTAAGCGCCGTTCTAAATCCTCTAGTGCGCGCATAGTTCAGTTGGCTAGAACGCTACCTTCACACGGTAGAGGTCTCAGGTTCGAGTCCTGATGCGCGCACCACCTCTCCCCTCTCTCTGGCAGGCACTTACGCCTCAATCACCCCTCTCTTGAAACATCCCGAAACACCCCGAAATATCGGGGTACAAAGGGCCGAATTGTAACCACTTTTGTAACCACTAAAATCTTACTGCTATTGTTTGTACAAGAGAGTGTTACGACTCCGTTTGGCCTTGGAATGTGCCATTTTGTGCGGGAAACCGTGAGTACTGACCTGGATTCCGTACGTGGCCGGCCCGCGGGCGTTTGGCTGCGATTCCCCAGCGGCAACGCAGCTCCCCGCCTTGCCCACCAAGACCGTCCCTTTTCGGCCACTTTGGAGTCAGTGGTTACAAAAGTGGTTACAATTGCATCAGAATTACCTTTATAGCACATAGTTACAATACACTTAGTTCTCGCTTCCGAAGCTGAGTTGCTTGGCCATAGCGGGGAGCCGGCAGCCGACCATCCAGGCCGAGGCCGACCGCGCGCGCTGCCGGTGCCAGCCGCTTTAGGACTGCGTCGCCTGCTGACACCGGCTGCCTCAGGGCTCCTGGTCGACAACGGGAAGAAATGGGATACGCCCCCCTGGCGCCAAGGGCGAGAAGGGTACCGCGACAACGCCCGGGGGCTGGACATCGCCGGCCGGATGGCGGCTCCTCAGGAAGACAGCCCCAGGGGTGTCCCCGAACAACAGATTGTACCGCCACTGCACGTCGCCGATCGCCCGGGCTACAGCCCACTGGAAGAGCTGTGGGAAGACGAATCGGTACGCGAGCCCAGCATGGCCGGCCAGATGCTGCGCCGTCGTAAACACAGCAGCCTGGGCGTCGATCAGCCCCGGCAAGAGCTCATGCCAGACTCGCTTCTCCCCGAACTGAGCGACAAGGCGATGCCATGCCCGTCTGGCGTTGGGGCTGCTACGCTGCAGAACTGCGGCAACATCGAGGAAGTCCACTCCCGACGCTCTCGTCCCCAGCCCACCCCCTTCATCAGCATTGAGGCAGGCCCAGAGCTTGCGCAAGTCATCTTCGGTCATGCCCGTTGCTTTGCCCAGGGACGCTAGCTTTACAGCCAGCGTGCGCCAGTAGACCATGCAGCCCTCAAGCGCGTCGGGATCGACAACCCGGCGACCGGCGTGCCCGCATTGGCGACAACGCACATCACCCGTGCCAGATGGTGCAAACATGACCTCGAAACCGACATTCCCGCCGCCATCGGCATCGTGCGCGCTTCTGTTGGAGAAGTCGGCCACATCGCCGAAGGCAGGCCCCACTGACGGCCCCCCTTGCAGGGCGTCGAGCAACTCAGCGTTGCCCCGGACGATGGTCCCGAGCTGCGTGATTGCATCCTGCGCCGTGATGGTGCCATTGCTGAGCCTATCATGGATGGCGGCAAGGCGTGCCTGGTCCCGAGGGTCAACCTCGTCGGTGTGTTCCTGAATCCGTGTGATCTGTTTGGACACAGATGAGATATCGAAATGCTCTTGCGCTGCTCGGGGGCCTCCCTGGGACCTCGACGGCAGGCGGCGATCCACCACCTCGCCAAACCGAGTGATGAAGAGGCATTGGCATCGCGGACACGATGCTGATGGGGGCAGCAGATTGGCGACGATCTTGACAAAGCTCCTGTCGAGATCGCCGCCATCGCGCGGGCCTGAAGCGTCCTTCGCACAGTGAATCGCGAACTCCACCAGTTTCGCCTCCAGTAGCTCGTGCTCGGCGCGCGCAGCGCCCCCCTTATGGGCCCGGGCCCAGAGCAGCCCCTGCAGGAGCTTGAGCTGGTCGGCACTGAGCGGATCGGTAAGTTCGCTGAGCTTCGCCGGCACTTCGCAACCACTCCACGGTAGCCACGAGTCCAGCGCTGCCGCCCGATTGGGGGCGTCGTAGCGCGGCAGTGCCTTCCCCGCCGAGGGCTGCGCGAACAGCATCCGCCACAGCACTGCCACCTCCCGGAGCTTCGCGTTCCTGATTCCCACCAGCCGCGGGCGCTCCCAATGGTAGCGCAACGCCGACCGCGCCGTGATGTAACCGTCCTTTCTCTTGCCTCGCTTCTTCAGCACGCCGACGTCTCTAAGGCGCGCTAGCGTTCTCACGCTGACCCCCGCGTATGGAGCAAACGTGCTGATCGTCACCCTCCCCATGAGTGCCCCGCCAGACTGCCCAATGGCAACCCAAGTCGGCCTAATCGATGGGATGGTGCGTCGGATGGCACGGAAGAAGTCCTTCGGTGCGAGCGGGCCCGGAAGCCCCTCCAGGAAAGGCATCCACTCGATCCGCTTCAGCGCTTTCTCGCAGAACTCCAGTTCGCTTGCCAGCTTGGGGGACTCAGTGAGACATATGGCACTGATGGCTATCCCTTGGGCGAAGTCGAGTTGGGCGACGAACTCGCCGTAGTCAGGCCAGTACCGGATGAGTTGCCACGGAACCACGTGGTCGAGGGACACCTCGGGGCGTTGGGCAGTATTCGCATCCTCAAGTGCGGCGGCAACGAAGTCCTGCCATGCACGCAGTTGAGAGGTCAGGCGTGCGTCCAGCCGAATCGCCGCGTCGACCCCCAATGGCATACCTTTCGCATTCTCTACGCTGCTCTGAATGCCTTCTACCATTGTCTATCACCTGTCTATCAGCTACAGATTCGGCCAGTATAGCGATTATTGATCGTCCGCCCTGACTATGTCCGCACGATCGTCTGAGCGCAACTCACGTGGAACTGGGAAAGGGCGCCTCGATGGGTGAGAAGCACGACCGAACAGAAAGACCCCAGGGCGAGCACACCGCACGCACCGGGCTGAAAACGGCAGCACCTAATCGCCGTACCTGCCGACACTGCAACTGTATGGGGTTGGCCTTACTGCCGCCCACCCAGGGCGACACCACCAGCGCCACCGGGAGCCGGTGTTGGCGGCTTCTGCCGACCATCGAGCCGGGAGGTGCCGCATGAAGAAGATCCCTGACAACATCCGCCCCGCCGTGGCCGCGCTCCTGGCCACCTGCGGCATGGGCATCGATGACTTTGATGGCCCACACCAGGAGGTGAGGCCCCCCTGCAAACGTTGCAGCTCCTTCGAGGAACTGGGCGAGGACACGGGCCTCTCCCGCACCTCTCTGTGGCGTGAGGTCAAGGCGGGGCACCTTGTGACCACCCGCATCGGCCGGCGCGTGATGTTCGCCAGCGAGGACGTGGACACCTGGCTCAAGGCGCACAAGTGCGGCGCGCGACGCCCGCACAGGGGGGGCCGATGAGACACGCACCCGACACCCCCGAAACTGCCCGCCAGGTCCTGCGGCTCATCGACCAGCGCCGGGCGGACGCCACCACCGACTGGTGGCAGATCCTCAGCGCCTGCCGCAACTGCGGCCTGTCGTTCGATGAGGCGCTCCAGTGGTCGCTTACCGAGCGACACCATGACCGTGAACAGATCCGGCGTGCCTGGGAGAACAGCCGCTCCAAAGCGGGCCTGGGCACGCTCCTCCACTACGCCAAGCTCGACGGCGCGGACCTGTCAGCGATCGATATGGGCATGATGGACGGCACTGGCCTGGGCGGCCGCGCGCCCTCGCGTCTATGGCCGTCGCCCCGTGTGCATCAGCCCCGCGTCCGAGACGGAAAGGTGGCCCTCACCGCCATCCTGGCCAAAGCGCTCCCCGAGGCGGACGACGTAGAACTGTGGGAGCGCTCCCCATATCGCTTGGACTGGGAGCCTGGCGTCCAGGACATCATCACGGTCATCGACATTCTGTACGGGCCTGATGACCTGCTCAGCATGGGCCCCGTCTACCCCAACTACCCTCCCAACCTGCGCGGCGGCGCGGACCAGATCGGCGACAGCCAAATCATGGAACGGGAGGCATTCAAGCTGGAGTGGCAACGTCGGCATATCCTGCCCGCGGCGGAGTGGATCCGCCGGCTCCGGGCTGACGCCGGAGCTCTCCTAGGCCTGCCGCTGATCCGGCCCAATCCGCTGTCAGGGAACTGCGCCGCCACGGCGGACGGGCGGAAGTCGTACATCGCCGACAACTGCGTGGCGAAGTTCGCCTTCGCCGTCGTCGAGTTTGACCACCTCTCACTCCCCGAGCAAGTGGCTTTCTGGATCACCATGGTCGACCAAGGTTGGCCGGTGGCCACCCTGATCCACTCCGGGAACAAATCCATCCACGGCTGGGTGGCGGTCAACTGCGCCGACCGCAATGAGTGGGAGCGCGAGGTCGAGCAACGGCTCTTTGGGGACTACCTGGCGCCGCTCGGAGTGGATCCCCAGTGCCGAAACGAATCCCGCATGTCGCGCTGCCCTGGGCATGTCCGCACCGAAACCGGGAAGATTCAGCGCCTGCTGTACCTGAACCCAGAACACCATACGAGGAGCGAATGCCAATGAACACGAAACTGACCCAAGCGCTCGAAGCCGTGATCCCTGAGGCCGCCAAGGCTCCGCCTGATTACTCCTGCAGCGACATGGGCAACGCGCTCCGCTTCATCGCACAACACGGCACCAAGGTCCTCTACTGCTTCACCGCTGAACGCTGGTACGTCTGGAACGGCATTGTCTGGAGGGAGGACCGAAAGGGCATCGTGACGGCTTGGGCCAAGGCAACGGTCAACACGATCGAGGCGGAGGCCGAGGCGTGCGGCGACCCGGATCGGGCGAAGGAGCTCCTGAAGCATTCCCGAGCTAGCCAGGCCGCCTCGCGGATTCGAGCGCTGCTCGAATTGGCCCGCGATCACGTGCCTATCGAACCTGACGAACTCGACGCTGACCAGGACCTCCTGAACTGCCAGAACGGCCAGCTCGATCTGCGCACGGGGATTCTCTCGCCCCATGCACCCGACCAGCTCTGCACCAAGATCACCCGGGCGAGTTACCTGCCCGACGCACCCTGCACGGTGTGGCCTGCATTTCTCGCCCGCATCTTTGCCGAAGACGATGACCTGATTGGCTTCGTCCAGCGCCTTGTTGGCTACGGCGTGACCGGCTCCACCGCGGAACAGTGTCTGGCGATCCTCCATGGCGGTGGCGCCAACGGCAAGAGCACGTTCGCGAACGCCGTCAGCCACGTTTTGGGGGACTATTCAAAAGCCGCAGCGCCGTCGCTGCTCACGGAGCAACGCAGCGGCATGGACAGGCATCCTACCGAAGTAGCCGACCTGAAGGGTTGCCGGCTGGCGGTTTGCCAGGAGAGCGGCGAGAGTGGCCGACTCCCCGAGACGCGCGTGAAGCAGCTCACCGGCGGCGACCCCATCAAAGCCCGCCATATGGGTAAGGACTTCTTCGAGTTCCAACCGACCCACAAACTGTGGCTGTGCACCAACCACAGACCGGCGATACGCGGCACCGATCTCGCCATCTGGCGGCGCATCCTGCTGGTGCCCTTTGAAGTGACGATCCCCCCGGAAGAGCGCGACCCCCGCCTCGAGCAGAAGCTCAAGGTGGAGGCCGACGGCATCCTCGCCTGGGCGGTGGCTGGCTGCATGGAGTGGCGCCGGCATGGGCTGCAGCCCCCCGAGAAGGTCCGTATGGCTACCAGTGAGTACCGCGAGAATGAGGACGTCCTTCTGGGGTTCATCCAGGACTGCTGCCTTCTTGGCGAGGGTATGAACGTAACCGCCGCCGACCTCTATGAAGCTTACCGGTTGTGGTGCGCCAAGTCTGGCCTTCACCCCAGAACACAGAAACGCTTCGGCGAGGCCTTGACCGAGCGCGGCTTCAATCGGGGCCGAACCTCCGACACTCGTACCACGCTCTACTCCGGGCTGGGGCTGAAGCAGTCAACCCTGAACTGAAAGGAGAACGGCCGCGATGATCGCCAGACTCAAACCTGCACCCAGAGCGCGCGACCCTCCGGCGCCGCCGTGGCGGGCTGCCGGAACCATCCGGGACCTTCCTGGACGGGGTACGCACACACGCACCTACGTGCGCAACGTGAGCCGATATCCCGGGGAAAAAGGTCCCGGATCCCTCCGGTCCGCAGGCCACCGAATGACCTCGGACAGACCACGGGCCATCGTGCGATAGGCACGACCGGCAATCCGAGTTCTGGACAGCCCAAGGAGTAGTGCTGCGGGTGCAACCCGCAAGTCGTGTGAATGAAGTGAGTTGTGAATGTGTAGGAGTCAGTGAGATGCAGTACAACGACCTGGCGAAAGCCATCGAGAACCTGATGGAGGCGGAGAAAGCCGCCATCGTGGCCATGGGGGAGACGGTGAGGCGCGAAGTGGCCGACCGAGTGCCGCGGCGACTGCGCTGCAGGTTCCACGACAACGGCCGGTGGGACTACCTCAACGCTCTGCCACTGGAGACGATCCGGCAGATGACTGTGGCGATGCTTGTGGGCCGATACGAGAAGGCGTCCGTCGAACGGATGGCGAAGCGCGTTGCGGAGTGGCCACTGTGGCAGTGCGTTATCGAGCTCCTGCCCCGGCGCGGCCAACTGATTCCAGATCTGGAACGGGGTTTGCAGCGCCTGACGCTGTCGGAGTGCATGGACCAGGTCGCCTGACCTAGTCCGGCATGCATCAAGGCCCCGCCGTGCCCGATCCCTCGGGGATACTCGGCGGGGCCTTCTCGTCTCGCCGACGGCACCCTCCATCACCTCGCGCGAGGCCGCCATCGCCGCAAGCGGATCCCATCCTGGTGTCGGGGGCGCCTCCCACTGATGGGTTACCTGGGCACCGTCCTCCTTGACGGTGAGTTCGTGCCCGTCGCCGTCCACGCCTACACCCACAGGAGCGCCGACGTGCTCCCCCCACTTGCTCGTGACGCCTGGGGCCGCTACTGTGTGGCATTGCCCCGCGAGAGAGGTCACGCGGTGTTCCTGGAGACAACGTGGCAGCAACCGCATCATTCCTTCCCGGTACGCAGGTGCAGGTCCGCGGCCTGCGCTGGGAGATCGTGGAGACCCAGCCCGTGGGCCCGCAGACGCTGGTGCGGTTGCGCGGGGTCGAGGGCGCCCTGCTCGGACGCGAGTTGGACATTCTGCACGACTTCGAGCCCATCGAGCCCATCGTCCAGTCCTTCCAGCCGGAGAAGGCGGCGCCGCTGCGGCACTGGTCGGTCTACCACCAGGCTTTCCTCCTCGAACAGGCTCTCGGCTCGGGCGCCATCCTGGCCGTACAGCCGGGGCGGCTTCGTCCCGAGCCCTACCAGCTCGTGCCAGTCCTGCGCGCCATCCGCATGAGCCGGCCGCGCCTGCTCCTGGCCGATGGCGTCGGCCTGGGCAAGACCGTGCAGGCCGGCCTCGTGCTCACCGAGCTGATGGCCCGCCGCATTGCCCACCGCGTACTCATCGTCTCGCCGGCCGGGCCCCTCCTGGAGCAGTGGCGCATGGAGATGTCGGAGCGCTTCGGCCTGCGTTTTGCCGTGGTCGACCGGGCTTTCCTCGACGAGGTCCGCAAGGGCAACGAACTCGGCGCGAATCCGTTCGACTACATCCCTCTGGCCCTGGCCTCCATCGACTTCCTCAAGCAGGAGTCCGTGCTCCAGTGGCTCGACCGGGCCGCCTACGACGTGGTGATCCTGGACGAGGCCCATCACTGCACTGATCTGGGCAACCTGGCCGACCGCGAGGACTCCCAGCGCCGCCGCCTGGCCGAGCTGCTTGCCCGCCAGTCGGACGCGCTGCTGCTACTCACCGCCACCCCGCACGACGGCAACGACGCCTCGTTCGCCTCGCTCTGCGAGCTTCTCGATCCGTCCCTCGTCGACGGCCGCGGTCACCTGCGCGGGGAGGCCTACCGCACCCACGTGGTCCGCCGGCTGAAGAAGCACATTGTCGACTCCGCCACGGGCAAGAGCCGCTTCCCGGAGCGGCAGGTTATCCCCTGCCCCGTCGATTACGCACCCCAGCGCTTTCCGCGCTTCTGGGAGCTGCAGCGCCTCCTTCTCGACCTCGTCGTGCCGCAGTTCAGGTACGCCCTCAAGAACCGGCGCTATGACGAAGTGCTCTCTTTCATCGCCCTGCTCAAGCGCAGCGTCTCCACGGTGGCCGCCTGCCGCAAGACCCTGGCGGTGGTGGCCGCGCGCCACCGGGCATTGCTCACCGAGGCCGCGGAGACCCAGGACAGCCGCCGTCAGCGCCTGCGTACGCTGCGCGACTACCAGCGTCGCCTGGACCGCTTCGGGACCGCCGCCGCTGATGCCCAGGAGGAGATTCAGACCATCGAGGAGGAGGACTTGGCACAGGCCCTGGCCGACATCCAACGCAGCAGCCGGGCAGGCGACTACCGCATGCGGAAGCTCAAGGACCTCTCCTCCGGCCTGGCGGAACTCGTGGCCCTCGCCAGCGAAGCCGAGGCCGAGGACCCGAAGCTGGCCATGCTCAAGGAACAGATCGACGGAATCCGCAAGGCCGAGCCCGGCGCCAGCGTCCTCATCTATACCGAGTACACCACCTCCCAGGACGCTGTGAAGAGCTACCTCACCGCCCACGGCATGACCGACATCCTCACGATGAGTGGCAACGATGACGATGCCGCCCGCCAGCAGACCACCGACCGCTTCCGCAACGAGGACAGCCGTATCCTGGTGAGCACCGACGCGGCCGCCGAAGGCCTGAACCTGCACCAGCGCTGCCACCACTTGATCCATGTCGAGCTGCCCTTCAACCCGAACCGCCTGGAGCAGCGCAACGGTCGCATCGACCGCTACGGGCAGACGCACGAGCCCGTGGTCCGCTATCTATACCTGCGCAACACCTTCGAGGAGCGCATCCTGCTGCGCCTGATTGCCAAGTACGAACGCCAGCGGGCACGCCTGACCTTCGTCCCCAACACGTTGGGGCTGACTGCGACCGCGGAGCTGCAGGGCATGCGACTTCTGGAAGGCTTGGCGAAGGAGGAAGACTGGCTGTTGAAGGAGGAGCCGGCTCAGTACGTCCTTTTCGAGACTGCCGACGAAGGCGTTGGCGCTGATGACGCCACCCGTGAACTCCTCGAGGAAATCGACCGCAGCCTGCACGGTTTCGAGCGCGCCGCCAAGTCGAACCAGTGGCTGGCCGACGAAGGCCTTTACGCCGGCGCAGACCAGGTGGCGCAGGCCGACCGCGCCACCGAGAAGGGCCGCCGCGAAAGCATGGTGGAGCTGGTGCATTTCGTCACCGATGCTATCCACCTCGACGGCGGCCAGCTCCACGGATCGCCAAACCAGCCCGCCTTCGCCATCGAACTGCCGCCCGACTGGGCCCACGGCGCAAAGGATGTGCCGGGCTACGACGGCGCGGCCCGCCGCGTCCGGCTCACCACCGATCCCGAGGTCTACCGCGATGCCGAAGGCCGCACGGTCGGCTTCCTCGGCCGAGCTCACCCGCTGGTCCGGCGCGCCCTGGACCGGGTGCGGCATCTCTCCCTGGGCCCCGGCGGACTGGCAGGCACGGACACGCGCGTCAGCGCCGTCTCCGCCCCCATCGCCGCACCGGCGCTGCTGCTCACCTTCCTAGGCCGTGTGCTCAGTGGCGCTGGTCGCGAGCTGGAGCGCGTCCTCGCCGTGCGCCTCGACCGCGGCGGCGCCCCCCAGGCCATGTCCGATGCCGCCGAGTGGCTGCCCCTCGCCGCCCCCGAACGCGCGCTGACCACAACCGGACTCTGGGAACAGCACTTCGCCGGCTGGGCTGGCGACCAGGCCGTACACGCCCCTGCCGTGGCGGCCGCGCGCGCTGCCTTCGAGCCCATCGCCCGCGAGTTCACCCAGGAGCGACGCGCCGACCTCGACCGCGAACGCCGCGACCTCGACGCCTGGCTCGCCAGCCGTGCCACCGCGCTCACGGGCACGACGGGCGCACAGTTCGTGCAGCAGGACCTCGGCATCACGGAGACCGCCTCCGGCCCCGGGGCCACCGCCGCCACCTGGATGCGCCTCACCAACCCCGCAGAGCGCCTGGCCGCCTTCTCCGCCGACGGCACCCAACCGCGCAGCGCCCGCACCGAGGCCGAGACCGTCCTCCGCCTCCACCGCAAACGGAGTGACGATCTCACGGCCCGCTTGGACTTCCGTGCGCCGGAGGTGATCCCTCTCGGCGTACTCATGCTCGTACCGGACGGACAGCAGGGGCACCGCCCCTCCAACCCCGCCGGGGGAACGCGTCCCCCCGGACCCCCCGTTGAGCCTTCGCGGATTCAGCCGGCGGGCAGTGATGCAGCACCCGCTGCCCCGGCCCCCTCGAATCCCGTCGGCGAATCCGCGAAGGGCAGCCGATCCTGTGACTGCGCTACGCAATCACAGGATGATGGAACCTGTGCGCTGCATGGCCGCAGTGCCCGCAATACTGACCAGCGAGGCGCGGCAAGCGCGAGCGCTGCTGAGGCGATCACGCCTTGCCCCTCCTCACGCGAAGCGTCGGCGAACGATTCCGGCGATGGGGATTCCGCGGCTGCGGGAGCCGCATCGCCGAAAACACACTCCGGGGGGCCCGGGGACAGCGTCCCCGTTACCGGCCACCGGGGCGCGGGAAGCACGGGCGGCACTGGTACCACTGGCATCGCTCCTCATGCTGATCCCGCCCGCCCTTCCCGCGCCCCTGAACCGGGAGGTCTGGAGGGCCTGCGGTCCTCCAGCGGGGGTTCGGGGGCAGAGCCCCTGCCGGAAAGGAGGTCCTGAGCATGGCGCTGGACTTCCTACGGTCGGCGGCGTTCTATGGACCGGCGTTTCCGGAGCCATTCGTGCGTTTCGAGCTGGAGCGCGAGCTGGCGGCGCTGAAGCTCCTGCCCCGGCTGGTGGGTGAGGATGGCCGCCGGCTGCAGGAGTCGTGGGACAGCTACCGTCGCTCCCTGCGGGCGCTGGTAGCCCAGGGTGGCCCGGTGCGCGTCGCCAACCACGTCCTTGAGCCCCTGGTGCCGCGCCTTGGCTATACGTCCATCGCGGTGGCGGAGGACATCCAGACCCGCGAGGGCGCCGAGTCCGGCGGCATGCTCCTGGTCGGACCCGACGGCGCCCGCCTGCGCGCCTGGGCGGCAGCCCTGGGCGAGGACCTCGATGCACCCGTCCGGCGTGGTCGCGCTTTCCGCTTCAGCCATGCCCAGATTGCGCGGCGCGTGCTGCAGGCTGCCGGCGAGCGGCTGGGGCTCCTGACCAACGGCGTCGAATTCCGCATCGTCATCTCCGACCCGGCCCGCACCGACTCGTGGATCGAGATCCCCATCGAGTCTGCCTGGAAGCGCAGCCGCGAGGCCCCCGAATCGTACGTGCTGCTCATGGCCCTGGCCTCGCCGGCGGGCGTGCAGGCCATCCCCGATCTCATCGAGAAGGCACGCCTGCGACAGACCGGCGTCACCCGCGAACTCCGCAAACAGGCCCGCGAGGCGGTCGAGCTGTTTGTGCAGGACATCCTTGACCATCCCGTCAACCGTGACATCCTGGCGACGCAAGCGGACCGCGAGGACCTGGCGAAGCAACTCTGGCATGAAGGCCTCATCAACGTCTTCCGGCTGCTCTTCATCCTGAAGCTCGAAGCCACCGACGACCCGGCGCGCGCCTTCAGCTTCGCTTCGAGCAGCCTCTGGCGCAATAGCTTCTCGCCCAGCCTGGCCCTGGCACCGTACGTCCGCGCCGTACTCGATCAGGGCCAAGAGACCGGCAACCTGCTGGAGGACGGCCTGCGGCTGCTCTACCGCATGTTCACCACCGGCCTGGAATGCACCGAACTGCGCGTGAAGCCTCTGGGCGGTGCCCTCTTCGGCGAGGAGGCCACGCCGTTGCTGACGCGACTGCGCTGGGGCGAGCGCGGCGTGGCGCACCTCCTCGACCGCCTGCTGTGGACCATCCGCGACCGCTCCAGCCAGGCCCGCGAACGCGTGCACTACGGCCCCCTGAGCGTAGGCGACCTGGGCCGCGTCTACGAATCCCTCATCGAGCTCGAACCCGGCCTCGCCGCTGAACCTATGTGCCGCCTGCGCCGCCGCAAGCTGGAAGTCGTCGTGCCGCTGGCGCAGGGCGAGCGCTACCGGACGGAAGGCGGTGGCGCTGCCCCCGAGCCCCCGCCGGGGCGACTCGTCTCCCCGGACCCCTCGTCTCTGGGCTTGCCGACTCCGGCCGCGCTAACCGCGCAGCCCGATTCGGCAAGCCGTGGGCCGTCCGCTGACGCGGATGGGGGCGTCGTGCCTGGTGGCCCGTCCGATCCGTCTGACGACTCAGACGATGATGCTGAGGACGACGCCCCCGCCCGCGGCAAGAAGACCGCCATCGACTGGATCGAGGTGATCCCCGCCGGACGCTTCTACCTGCGCGTTGGGCTCGGACGTAAGGCATCTGGCTCGTACTACACCCCGGACTCATTCGTACGCTTTCTGGTGCAGGAAACCCTCGGACCGCTGGTTGAGGCCCGCAGCCCCAAGGACGACCCGAACCCCGCCGCCATCCTCGACATCAAAGTGCTCGACGACGCCATGGGCAGCGGCCACTTCCTCTTCGAGGTCTGTCGCTACCTCGGTGAGGCCCTCTATGAGGCCTGCCGCCTCTGCGACGAACTCGCCCTCGACTGCGAACACCGCGCCGAGATCGAGGAGAGGAGGACGGAGGCTCTGCCTCCAGACCTCCGCCGGGGGAACGCGTCCCCCCGGGCCCCCAGTGACTCGGTTTCGCCGCCGGCAGGCAGCAGGGAGGAGACCGCCGAAGGATACGAGGCCGTAACGCCTGCTGCCCACGGCGGCGAAACCGTTGGCCGTTCCGCGAGCGTGACGCCCGCGGAAGCTGGGTCCGAACTGCCCACTGGCAACGTTGCCAGTCCCTCTTCACGCGTAGCGTCGGCGACCGTTTCGGGCGATGCGGCAGCCGCGACAGCGGGAGGCACATCGCCCGAAACCGGTTCCGGGGGGCCCGGGGGGACGCGTTCCCCCGGTGGGGGCCGTGGGGGCGACGCCCCCGCTCTCTCCGCCTCTCCCGCCGCCCTCCGTGCTCGTGCCGCGGAGCTGCGCGCCCGCATTCAGGCCTTGCCGGATCTCGAGGATGAGTTGCTCGCCTATCTGCCCAGCCGGGCGCCTGAAGATGGCGAGACCGCGTTGTCCGCTGCCAAGGCACGGGCCATCTGCCGGCGGCTAGCCTGGATTCCCACGTTAGCTTGCGCCGTTAACACCACGGGGGTCACCCGCCTGGCTCAACGCTGCGGGGCCGCCCCGGTTGGCGCCTGAGTCACAGTAGCCCATTTTGGCGCCGAAGGGAAGCGGTCGATCTGGATC
>CAILKC010000498.1 GCA_903834675.1 uncultured Victivallales bacterium
AAATTCATCTCCACCTGGGCGGCAACTTCCGTCAGCGACAGGCCCTTGACCTCGGCAATGGCTTCGAGGACAAAGCGCACGTGCTGCGGCAGGCTGGGGCCGATACCGACCTGGCACGCAGGTAAGTCCGGGCAGTCCGTCTCCGTGAGCATGCGCTCCAAGGGGACGTAGACCGCCGCGGCGCGAATACGCCTGGCGCTCGGGTACGTGATCGGGCCGCAAAAGGAGACCATCAGTCCGTGGTCGAGAACTTCCCGAGTGATCTCACGGCTGCCGTTAAAACAATGGCACACACCGCGCAAACCCGCAATTCCGGCATTGCGCAGCAGGCCAAAGAAGTCACCCCAGGAACGCCGATTATGCACTATGACCGGTACTTCTAGTTCTTGCGCAGCCATTAGTTGCGTGTGCAGAACAGCCTCCTGCAAGGCGGCGTCAGTACGGCCGTTCCAGAAGTCTAGCCCAATCTCCCCCACCGCGACGAGACGGGGGTGTTCGGCAAGACAGCGGTGCAGGCGGGGTCCGAGATCGGCGGGGGCGGTTCGGGCAAAGAACGGATGCACGCCAAGAGCACCAAAGACGGGTTCGCGACGACTGATGGCAGCTATCTTCTCCCACTCCTCCAGCCGTGCGGCGCAGGCCAGAATACCCGCCACTCCAGACGCGGTTGCGTCCGCCAGCACAGCGTCCAGGATGGGTTCCAGGCGTCCGTCTGCCAAGTGCGCATGGACATCGTAGAGCCGCATAGAGCCTACCGCCATCCCCGGAGACCGCGTAACACAGACGCAGGCAGGAGAGCTCGGACGGGGTCAGTCCAGATCGATGCCGAGATCCTGATCGATGGCCTGCAAGACGGACTTCTCCTGCTTGGCCATGCTCTTCGGCATCTTGTACGTCGGCAGGTAGCGGTAGTAGACCTGCAGGCTAAGACAGCACAGGGTCGTCGCGTACCATTGGTCATATTCAGGTCTGACCACGTCCTCCATCTTGCCCGTGGTCGCATTCTTCTCCTGCCACTTGGGCTTGCCAGGCGAATCCCAGTGCCCGTCCGGCTTCTGGTGCGTGGTGACGATCTCCGTGAAAGACTTGTTCCAGTCATTCCACATGTTCTTGCCCGAGTGGAACATGGCCTGGGTGATGTAATACCAGTTGTAGACCGGGGTGCTGTGAGACGGATATTCTTTGGTATCGTCCCAGGTGACCTTCTCGGTGACGTGGATGTAATCAGATACCTTACGGACTTCCTTGCACTCGCCGTCACCCAGCAGTTGCAGGCACAGGGTGCCAGCGCCCTGAATTCCAATGCTTCCCGCCCCGGGGGAACTGTAACCAAAGCGACCGTCGCGGTAGCTGGTGTTCTTCAGGAAACTAATGCCATTCTCCATGGCGCGCATGAGGCCGGGAACATCGGCCCCAGCTACGTAGCCGGCCTTGAGAGCCTGAAGCTGCCACCCGGTCACTGAGGTATCCCAACGCGCGCCCTTGGCGTAGTTGTAGTCGAAGCCTCCCGCCTTCTGCTGACCCTCGACGATGAAGCCGAGACCTTTTTCCATCGGCGGCTTCAGAAAGGGAATCTTGGTCAGGCCGTAGGCCTCGGAAAGGGCATAGGTGCAGATCCCGTTGACATAGCAGCGACCGAGATATTTGGTCTTGGTAGCGTCGACGGCCATCATGCGGTCGGCTAGGTACTTCATCGCCTTCTGGACCGTCTGCCCAAACTCCTCACTCATGGGAGTCTCGCCGTGAGCCAGGAAGGTGAGTAGCCCAAGTCCGGCCATGGCATCGGCCTGCGTCTGCGACCAGGAACCATCCGCTTTCTGCGTCTGTTTCAGCCAACGCAGCGCTTTCAGCACCGCCGTCTCGGTCCGGGTCGAGCCACCGAACTTGCGGACCATCTGTTTGCGTCCTGCCTCGGTGCGCCCGCCGTATAGCCCCGGCAGTTTGAGGGCCGTATCGGACGTGCGCACGTCTAGAACGCTGGAGAAGTCCATGGCATCGTCGGTCTGCGCAATCTCGTCGTTGATGTCGGTGGTATTGGAGGTGACCTCGGTGGTATCCTGGGATATCTCCGGCCTCTCGACCGTGGGCACCACCTCGTCGGCCTGCTGCTCCAGCTTCTGCAACTCCTGAAGTTGCTTGGGATCAAGCTCCTTCACTTTCAGGTCCTCCATCGTCACCTCGACCTGACTGGATTCGGCGCGCATGGTGGGCTTGTAGAACACGGCGGCAAACAGCAATATACCGATATGGAACACCAGGGAGACGATCGGCCCGATCATGTGCTCAATACGCTGGCGCCGGTGGTACTCGGCCAGGATGGCATCAAGGTCAATAGCCGCAGGCGCAGACGCCTCGGTCGGCTCTGCGGCTTCAATGGGTTCCGTTGCCATGGTCTGGAACCTCCGTGACGCCTACTTCAGCGTCATCACGTTCAACTTGGTCAACCCGAGACCTTTGCAGAGGTCTAGCACCGTCACCAACTCCCGCGTCTGCGCGAGTACGCTCGTCTTGACGATGACGGTCTGCTCAGAATCGTATGCCGCCATCTTGGCCAGCATATCCTGCAACTGGGCCATGGTCTGTGGCATCTTCTTCAGGTAAACCTGCCCGGGATGTACTTCGATCTCAAGCAGGTTCGGCCTTTCGTCAGACTTGGCGGGCGCAGCTCGCCCCGAAGGCAGATTGACGGCAAGGTGCGCTTCAGGGATATCCTCACGCTTGGTAACAATGAAGTAAATCAGCAGTAAGAACGTGACGTCGATCATTGACGACATTGGTATCGCCAGCGCGTCCGACCTGATCCGCCGCTTACCCATGGTACACTCCACCTCGTCGCACGACCGCCGTCGCATCGCCCAGGCTCAGCTGACCGGCGACCGCTCGGCCACTATTCAGCGCTTGATCGGCTTACCGTCGCCAGTGGCCAAGGCGGAAAGCTGGACCCGGTACATGCCCGCTTTGCCGATCGCCTTCATGACCCCATCGACGTGCTTGTAAAGGGCGGTTCCATCAGCACGTATGACGATGGGAACACTGTTGCCACTCTGAGTCCGGGTTGCGGTCAGAATCTGCTGCAACTGCATCAGGTTCATGGGTTGCATGCCGACGTTCACGACCCCGTCCTCACTCACGTTGACCAGCACCGCCCGAGGATCCGCCTTCTCCACGGCCGCAACGTACTTGGATTGCGCCAGTTGGATGGACTCGTCCACCACATCCTTGTCCACCGCCGCCGTAACGACAAAGAAGATAATGAGCTGAAAGACCACATCAATCAGGGCCGCCACGGGCGTTTCCAGGGTTGAATCGTCGCGTGCTTTCATGGCCTTTGCCGCCCCCTTCTCCCGGGCCTCGACTCACTGCGCTTGTTCTTCAACCTCGGCATTGCGCAGCACCTTGATGAGGTCCAGCACCGTCGCTTCACTTTCAAGGATCAGCCGGGTGGCATAGTTCTTGATCAGAGTGAACGCGATCATGCAGGGCACGCTGATCAGTAACCCCACCACCGTGGTCCACAGAGCCGTCGAGATATTCTGGGCCAGAAGGCGCGACTTAGCGGCGCCCGTGGCGGTCGCCAAACTGTCGAAGGCGAACACCATCCCTACCACGGTCCCGAGCAGGCCGAGCATAGGGGCGATCTGACCGCATACGTTCAAGTAGTTGATGCGCTGCATCAGCTTCTCGGTCTCCATATCGGCACTTGAAGCAACCGCTTCCTGGATGACCTCATAGCCTTCGCTGATGTTAGAAAAGCCGGCCATGAGAATGCGGGAGATGGGACTTGGACTGGCCTCGCAGGCCTCCAACGCGGCGCCCAGATCGCCAGCGGTCAGGGCCGAACGGACCCCGCTGATGACATGGCTGGGGAGGAGTTTCTCACGCTTGATACAGAGAATCGCGTCGATCAACACCCACAAGGCGGCAAAGGATGTCATGGCGATCAGAACCCAGACGAGGAGGTTTACGATATAACCACCATAGACGATGTCCCAGAAGCCGGGTCGGCCGATCGATTGAGCCGCCTCCGCCGCAGCTTCCGTGGCCTTCTCGGCCGCCTCCTGGGCCAACAAGGTGGCCGAACCCAGCACAAACGCTCCCATGCTGACGGCCCGGATCAAGAATGCGCTCCACATCTTCATCATCGCCTGCTCCTTCCTTACGTGGTGCCTATCCCGTACTGCTCCATGATTCTGACGTGGTCAGTTGATGGCCTCGACCTGCTTCCAGCGGCCGTCGTTCATCTTCTTCAGCAGCGCCACCGCACGACCGCGAGCGTCTTCCCGGAGGTCCTTCAAAGACGGATTATCCTCGAAGAAAAGAAGGACTTTAAGATACTCGAGGACAGCCTCCTTGCTCTTCCCTGCGTCGTCCAACATACGCCCCCGAGAAAGGAATGCAAAGGCGGCATCGGGCTTGCGCGACGAGGCCATCATGGTAACCAGCATGGGCAGCACTTTGGCGGTATCTTTCATCTCCAGAAGTGCGTTCACCCCACCGCGGGTGAGGTCATCGGCCGCTTCGCCAGCGAATTGTTTACCCTTGTCAAAGGCGCGGATAGCATCCTGCGGTTTGCCTGTCTTCAGCAAGCTCATGCCTTCGAGATAGGCCGCCCCGCCGCCCCAGCCCAGGAACTTATACTTGTCGAAAAGGGCGCCGGCGCCCTTGATGACGTCGGCATGGCGGCCCTCTCCTAAGGCCTTTTCAAGCGCCGTCAGATCATCGGGCTTGGGGATGCACGCGGTCTTGTAACCGCCAGCCTTGAAGGGCAGCCTGACGCGGCCGTCGACGTTCAGCTCGATATCGCCGTTGGCGCTGGTTACCTTCAGCTCGATGCCCTCGAGCTTCTGGCCGCGGGCATCGATGACGTAGCACGGTTTGGCAGGGGCCGCCGTCAGGGTGCAGGCGGCGAGGAGACCCGCCAGACCGGCTCGCCAAGGTTTGCTCATCATGGGTTGCCTGCCTTCCATTGCTCCACCTCGGACCCGTTCATCACCGTTTGATTGCTGCTCAGGGCTTGGCCTGGGGTTGGCCAGCCGTGGGCGGCACCTGGAATTGCGCGGCTGGCAAACTGCTCAACTCGGTGGACCGTTTGCCTTTCGGGAAGCGTTCCCGGTAGAGGGCCACCATCTCGTCGCGGTCTTTGGTCTGCCCGAGGCGCGCAAACGCCTTGGCGCTTTCCACGATGGCCATTTCCAGCCACGGCCGGTTCGCCTCGATCTTGGGATCGGCAAGGAGGGCGACCTGTTGGAAGCGAGCCACCGCCTGCTGGACGCTGCGCTGGTCCGACCCGGCTGCCAGGGCCTCCCCGACAAGGCAAATCGCGCGGTTCGACTGCGCCGGGTCTTGGGTGAACTGGATGATCTGACCGAGATCAGCCATGGCGCCGTTAAGATCGGGTGGCGTCAGATTGCGGCGAGCCTCCGCCAGACCGAAGCAAGCATCAAAGAAGAAGCCGGTGCTTGGGCTCTCGGCAATAAGGGTGGAGAGGAACTTGACCGCCTCATCGTAGCGCTTGAGTTGCAGGCAGGCTTGGCCAGCCCGGAACAGACTGGGTTCCCGGGCCTTGGCGCGGATCTTCTCGCTCTCGGCATCTTTGCCCTTCTCACTACGTGCGATCAACTCACGGCTGGCCGCCAGGGCGAGAGCGGGGGTACCCTTCTCAAGCATACGATCCGAGATGAAGGCGAGGTTGGCGGGGGTCACTGCGGCAGGCTTCTGCAGGACCTTACCAAACGTCTCGGCTGCCTTGGCATAGTTGCCCTGCTCACACTGGGCCCGTCCCAAACTGAACAATGCTTCCTGAGTAGCCTCCGAATCCGGGAACTCGGTGGCCAGCCGGTTCAGGGTCGCCGAGGCTTTGTCGTACTGCTGCAGTTCGAGGAAAATGGCGCCGAGACGCGACAGGTTCTTCGGCACGTGACTGCTCTTGGGGTAAGCCTTAAGGAAAACCTCGAAGGCCGTGAGGGCCTTGTTCTTCCAGTCCTCCAGCACCGCCTGCAGAGGTTTCAGCTTCCCGTTGAGCTCCGTCACCGCCGCGGCCAGCTCCGCTAGGCGGGCCTCATCGGCCTTGATCCGGGTGGCGGCGGTCTCTTCGACCAGGGCGAGGCGCTGAAGCTGGAGATCGCGCACCTGAGTAAAGGCGGTCACGACCTGCTGGGCTCTGGCCTTGAGGTCGGGTTCTACGGCCAGGCGAGCTTCCACGGCAGGCAGGGCCAACGCCTTCTCGAGTGCGGTCGCCGCGTCCAGGGCCTTGGCCACTGCCACGATGCGAGACTCGATGATCTGGCCATCAACCGCCGCCAGCTTCTCAAACTGCTGGGCCGTAGCGAGATCCTCAGCGGCGAGCCGCGCGGCTTCCTGCGCCTTGCTGACCGCGGCAGCCAAGTCTGCCATCTGCTTCTCGGCCTCTGGGCCAGCCGTCTGTTCCCGGCGTTTGTAGGCCTCGGTCGTCTTCTCTCGTGTCTGCACCAGTTGTTCGGCCAGAGCGCGAGCCTTCTTCTCGATAGCTTCCCGGGCCGGGGCGTCCTCGGCCGCTTCGCGCTGTTGCTGAAGTTGCTGAAGCTGATCCTCCTGCAAACGGCTGGCCGCCTCCCCCTCGACGATCAATTTTTCCACGACGGCAGCGGCATCGCGCAGGACACGCAGGCGCTCGAGGGCGGTCTTTTCCGCCGCGCTTGCCTCGGTCTGCGCCTTGACGGCGGCCTTCACGCGCGCCCCGACCGCGGCAACCCGTTTCTCCTGGGAGGCTTTCTCCGCCACCAGGGATTCCTTCTCGGTCTGGCGCGCCGCGCCGTCGCCGCTGGCGCGGGCGCGGGCGCGGGTTTCCATATCAGTGGCCATCCGAGTCAAGTCCGTCTCGGTTCCGGGGCGTTTGGCGGCATCGGCTTTGGCCAGCTTGGCGAAATCCAGCTCGATGGTACCGACTGCTTGAACCGTGTCCTTGTACTCCTGTTGCAGGCGCTCCCTGTCGGCCCCCAGCGACTGGGCCTGGTCGCGAGCCGCACGGATGTCTTCTTCAGCTTTGCGCTTCTGCCGGTCGGTATCGCTCAGGCGGTCCCGGATATCCGTGATGTCAGGCCGACTCTTTTCACCCGCGAGATCATAGGCCCAGGCGAGATACGAGGTGGCGTCTTCCTTGAGGCGGACCGCATTCTTAGTCTTGGGGTCGAAACCCTTGTCATTCCCCGGTTCAAGCCAGGCGAGCAGTTCGCTGTACTGTTCGATGGCCTCGGCCGGAGTATCCCCCAGCATGAGTTGCTCGGCGGCACGGAACTTGGCCTCGATGCGGTCGTCGGCGAACTGGGGCAGCGTCTCCGTGTCGCAGTACCTCAGGAAGGCCTCAATGGATTCGCGGGGTTGCTGGGCCGTGTAGTATACCCATCCCAGCTTGTAGAGAGCCCGAACTCCCTTATCGATGGAGCTGTAGCGCTCGATCAAGCGTTGGTACTTCGGAGCTGCCGCCAGAAACGCCTCGAGGGCCAGCGCCTTGAGCTTCTCCTTGTCCGCGGCGGGGGCTTTGCGGCTCAGGTCAGCGGCGTCACTGGCCTGACGGTAGTAGTGTTCGGCGATGGCGAAACAGACTTCTGGAGCTTTGGGATGGTCCGGGGCAGCTTCGACAAACAGCTCCCAGGCGTCCATCGCGCTGGCAAGCATCTCCGTACGAGCGGCAGCGGTCAGAGTCTTGGCTTTCTCGAACATCACGCCGCCCAACCGGTACAGGCAGTCGGCGGTGCCTTCCGCCTTGGGCATGATCTGGGCGAGATACGAACCCACCGCTTGCGCCTCGAGGAAACGATCCGTGCTGCCAAGACAGATGACGAGGCGGCTAGCGACTTCAGGCAGACGCTTGCTGCGGCGGCCCAGACGGAGAGCCTCGAGATACAGCGGCGTTGCGCCCCGGTAATCTTTGTTCAGAAGGAGCGCTTGTGCCTGCTCAAGCTTCACGGACATCTCCGCGTCGGTGCCAGCGTCCGAGATGGCGATTTTCTCCCCGAAAGCCTGCTCCAGAAAAGCGCTGCACTTCTCGTGCTTGGACAAGGCTTTGCTGCGATACTCGGACTCTCCATACTCCGAGATGACCGTCTCCAGGAGCTTGGCGGCGGCCTTGGCTAGCTTGTGGGCCTTGGCCTCATCCCCGGCCATGTAGTGCGCCAGGGCCAGGCCGCGGCAGGCTTCGGCCTTGTAGTAGAAAGCCCCGGCGTAAGGGGAGGACGAGTTGTCGCTACCCTTGGCCATGTCCTTCTCGATATCGCGGAAGAGATCCGACTCGTCCGCCATCCGGATCGTGTCCAAGGCCTGCTTGAAGCCGGTGACCTTGAGCGCGTCCTTGGCCTTGTTCTGCTGTTTGAGTGTGTTCAGTTCGTCTCCGCCCAGCAGAAGGTAGCCGCGGGCAGTCTCAAGGTAGGCGGAGACAGCCACGCCATCGCGCAGGAAGAGCAACTCCTGCAACTGTTTGGTGGCGTCCTGTACGACGGCGCGGTTCACCGGGGCTTTACCGTTGAACTTACTCTCTTCGGTATCGATCACAGCTTGGGCCTTGAGGAAGGTCAGCTTGCGGTCACTGGCACCCTCCGTCTTGCCCAGGAATTCGAGTACCTTGGCGGCCTCGGCGCCCTTGCCGAGACGCTTCAGCACGGTGCTGTAGATGCTGACCGCGCGGCTGTAGGCCGCCAGGGCACGCTCATTATCTGCCGAGGGCGCCTTCGCCTTCTGGAAGTACTGTGCGTAGGCTTTGGCAGCGTCTTCGTTGCGGCCGCGGAGAGCGGACACCTCGGCCTTCAGCATGAGAGCCATGGGGAAGGATGGGCTGGTCGGCTTGATGCGCTCGAGGGCGACGTCGGCCAGCTTGCTCTTGCCGGCGGTGTAATAGGTACGCGCCTTCTCTACGAGGACTTCGTCGAGACGATCGGGGTACTTGCTCTCCATCTGTTCGACCAGCATTTCAGCGTAGTCGTAGAACTCCAGGCGGTTGAGTTCGGCCAAGGCGCCAAAATCAACCGCTGCTTCCTCGATGGCACGCGCGCCGAGGCCCGTCAGGATGACGGCCAGGATCAACGCAAGTCGTAGAGTGCGGGCGCCAGAGCGGCAACTTGGGACAGATGGTGAACCCATACACAGCATCCTCAGACCCCTGCGCTCACTCGGTGCGACGCACCCCGCCTGGACTTGGCTGAAGTCCGACGGGCACGGGCAACCCCGGTAGCTATGCCGCATACCGGCAGTCTCGCAAATGGCAGTAAGGACGGCGAAGGATGGAGGTGGTCGGGGCGAGAGGATTCGAACCTCCGACCTCTTGGTCCCGAACCAAGCGCTCTAGCCAGGCTGAGCCACGCCCCGTAACCTCGTTCATCCGGTGCCAGCCTACGCGGCTCACCTCTGGACCGACGCAGACCACACCAGGCCGGATGAACTGACCCTTAGTATGCCGCCGTTTCCGCGAAAATCAAACTCGCTACCGCGCCTATTCTGCAACCCGCCGCCGGCCCGCTGTCGGCGGGCCAACACGGCTCAGCCACCCAGTTTGTCAATCAGCTTGACGAGGGGCAGGAACAGCGCGATAACGATGCCACCGACGATCACGGCCAGAAAGCAGATCATGATCGGTTCGATCATGGAGGTCAAGGCGTCAACCGCGCGGTCTACCTCTTCCTCATAGACGTCCGCGATGCGGTTTAGCATCTCGGGAAGCGCGCCGGTTTCCTCGCCGACCTCGATCATACTGACCACCATACCCGGGAAGACACCTGCCTTGTCAAGAGGCCGCGTCATGCCCTCGCCTTCCTTCACCGCGTCATGCACGGTCTGGATCGCCCGGGCCACAATCTCGTTGCCGGAGGTATCCCGCACGATCTGCAGAGCCTGCAAGACCGCCACGCCGGACTGCATTAGGGTGCCGAGGGTACGGCAGAAGCGGGCGGCGCAGGTGCGCACCACCAAGGCGCTGAAGGGGGGGACTCGCAAGACGAAAAGATCGAAGACGAAGGTGCCCAGTTTAGTCATCTTGATCAGGCGGAACACGACCACCGACGCCGCGATCCCGATGGCCATTATGATCGCCTGGTTTTTCATGAAATTACTGATGCCGATCACCACCTGGGTGAGGGCGGGAAGGGGTTCGCCGGGGAGCATTTCTTCGAACATCTTGGAGAATTTGGGAACGATGAATATCATCAACCCAGAGGTGATCGCGCCGGCCACGGAGAGCACGAGAATGGGGTAGACCATGGCGGACTTGACTTTGCCGGCCACGCGCTGGGCTTTCTCCATGAACTCCGCCAGGCGCTTGAGCACCGTTTCCATGGCACCGGACGCCTCGCCGGCGCGCACCATGTTGACATAGAGGCGGTTGAACGATTTCGGATGGGAGGCCAGGGCTTCCGAGAAGGTCGTTCCGCCTTCTACCGAGTCGGCCAGATTGCCGACCACCTTACGCAGGGGCGGGTTGTTCTTGGCCTGGCGTTCGAGGGTACGCAGGCAGCGCACCAAGGGCAGGCCCGCCTCGAGCAGCACAGCCATCTGGCGGGTCATTGTGGTCAGGTCTTTGCGGGTGATCTTTGCGGCCAGCATCCCGGCGCCGAAGCCGCCTAAGGCACTGGTAGCGCGTCCACCGCCGGCGCCTTTCTTGCCCCGCACCGCTCCTGGCGCCCGCGGCGCCAGGATGCTGGTTGGGAACAAGCCCATCTGCTTGAGTTTACCGCCCGCCTCCTGTTGGTTCTCGGCGTCGATCTGACCTTTATGCTCTTTGCCGCCCGAATCTACGGCAACATATTGAAACTTGGCCATGGGCACCACCTCGCGGAGATTGCGCTGTGCGCAATCGGTTTACTTCTTGGCGCGGTCCTGTTGCATCTTCTGGATCACCGCCTCGGGATCTTTCGCCTTGGTGATCAGGTCACCATAGGAAATCTTCCCTTCGGAGTACAGCCTGGTCAGGTGCGAATCGAGCGTGTTCATGCCATACTTGGCGCCGGTCTGGATATCGGAGGTAATGCGGTAGGTCTTGCCATCGCGGATCAGCGCGGCGATGGACGGCGTGCTGATCATGATCTCGAAGGCGGCGATACGGCCCTTCTTGTCGATGCGGGGCAGGAGCACCTGGGAGATCACGCAGATCAGCGACATGGCCAACTGCGTACGGACCTGTTCCTGCTGGTCGGTGGGAAAGGCATCGACGATACGGTCGACGGTTTCCGCCGCGCCGGTCGTGTGCAGGGTGGCAAACACGAGGTGTCCGGTTTCTGCCGCGGTGATGGCGGCACCGATGGTCTCGAGATCCCGCATTTCGCCCACGAGGATGACATCGGGATCCTGACGCAAGGCCCGGCGCAGGGCCTCCCCGAAGGAGGGCACGTCGACGCCAATCTCGCGCTGCGTGATCAGGCTGTGCTTATGGGTATGATAAAACTCGATAGGGTCTTCGACCGTGATGATGTGGTCTTCGCGCTCGCGGTTGATCACATCGATCATGCTGGCGAGAGTGGTTGACTTGCCGGAGCCGGTAGGCCCGGTGACCAGTACCAGCCCCCGAGGACGGAAAAGGATGTCCTTCATGGCGGGCGGCAAGCCGATCTGTTCCAGGCTGAGCAGGGCGTTGGAGATGGTACGCAGCACCAGGCCGATCGTGCCCTTCTGCTTGAACACGCTAACCCGGAAGCGCGCCACCGTGCCGAAGGCAAAGCCGAAATCGACCGTCCCGTCCTCTTGCAGCTTCTGCTGGTTGGCCTCGGAAGTGATGGCCTTCATCAGCCGCTCGGTATCTTCCGGGGTCAGCAACTCGGAGTCGAGGGGCGTCATGGCCCCGTGAATGCGGATCACCGGCGGCGAGAGGACGCGCAGATGCAGGTCACTGGCCCCCTCATCAAGGACCAGTTGCAGGAGATCCGACATCTCGACCGCTGACATCTAGCCATGCTCCTTGCAGTTTCAGAACGCTGCCACGGGGGCCGGTCAGGCCGCACGCATCTGGGTCAGGCCTCTGGGCTGCCGCGGCCCGCGTCATGGCCGATATAGTACCATGAATCGGGGCTTATGCAAAGGACGTATGTTTGAGCACTTCCTCGACCGTAGTGACGCCTTCCAGGACCTGCTTGATCCCGTCCTCTCGCATCGTCTGCATGCCCTGCTCGATCGCGCGTTCACGGATGGACTGAGTCGGGACGCGGCGGTTAATCATGCTCTGGATGTCACTGCTCACACTCAGCAACTCGAAGATTCCGACGCGACCGCGATAGCCGGTGTTGTTGCACATTTCGCAGCCGCGACCGCGCCAGAGCTTATGGCCGACGAGGTCCTCCCGCGTGCGCCGGATCAGGGTCAGCTCGCGGTCGTCGGGGTCGTACTCGGCACGGCAGGCACTACAGACGCGCCGGATGAGGCGTTGGCCGAGCACCCCGACGAGGGTGGAGCTGATCAGGAAGGGTTCGACGCCCATGTCGATGAGTCGCGTGATGGCGCCGGCCGCATCGTTGGTATGCAGCGTGCTCATGACCAAGTGGCCGGTGAGGGACGCCTGAATGGCCATGCTGGCGGTCTCGACGTCGCGGATTTCCCCCACCATGATGCGATCGGGGTCCTGGCGCAGGAAGGAGCGCAGGGCCCGCGCGAAAGTCATGTGGACGGCCTCGCGGATCTGCACTTGCATGATGCCTTCGAGGTCGTATTCAACCGGGTCTTCGGCCGTCAGCAGCTTGTCCTCGATGCTGCTGATCTCTTTGAGGCCGGAGTAGAGGGTGGTGGTTTTCCCGCAGCCCGTAGGTCCCGTCACCAGGAAGATACCGTTGGGTCGATTGATGATCAGACGGACTTTATGGGTGACGTCCTTGCCCATGCCCAAGCGGTCGAGGTCGAGGTTCACCACGGTACGGTCGAGCACGCGCAACACCACGCTTTCGCCGTAGCGGGTAGGCAGGCTGGACACCCGCAAGTCGACCTGGCGGCCGTTGATGCGCCGTTCGATACGACCGTCCTGGGGCAGACGGCGTTCGGCGATGTTCAGGCCGCTCATGACCTTAATACGGCTGATGACAGGCACCGCGAGGTGCTTGGGGGGAGGCGCCATCTCGTAGAGAGCGCCATCGATGCGGTAGCGGATCCGGAACTCGTCGGCGAAGGGCTCGAAATGCACATCGCTGGCCTGGTCCTTGATGGCCTGCGAAAGAATGATGTTGACAAAGCGCACGATGGGCGCGTCATTGGCAGCCGCCTCGAGGGACTCCACGTTGTCCTGATCGATGTAGCGGTCTTTGTGGCTGGCCTCGAGTTCGCCGAGGACATCCTGAATCGTGCCCGCACCCTCGGGGTAGAAGGTGTCGATCGCCTCTTCGATCTCATGCGGGCGAGCCACGAGCACCCGGCATTCCTGGCCGACCAGGAAATGCAGTTCGTCAATCATGCGGTAACCCATCGGCTCCAACGCGGCAACGTAGAGCACGCCACCCTCTTCACGGACCGGGACCACGCCGTACATGCGGGCCACTTCAGGCTTGAGGCGGCCGCGGAGTTCCTCCGGAATCTCGCCCATCTTGAACGAGACGAACTCGGTGCCGAGGTTCTCCGCGATGAGCGTCAGCAGCTCATCCTCTTCGATAATATCGTAGTTGTAGAGGACGGTGGGGAAGGAGCGTCCGGTGCGCTGATGTTCCTCAAACACTTCTTCAAGCTGGGCTTCCTGTGCCTTCCCGGAGTCCAGGAGAAGATGCCATATAGCACTGATCTCGGCATCCATTTCGACAGGCATGACGGAATCCTTCCTGGCGGCGGCAACGGCGTGCCGCCCCTACTCCTGCTCCTGGTCGTCGCCGACCGTCGAGCGGATCACCTCTTCGAGCGAAGTCAGGCCCATGGCGGCCTTGCGCAACCCGTCATGCCGCAGCGACCGCATGCCGTTGGCAATGGCCCGCTTACGGATCTGGGCGGAATCCGCCTTCCCATAGATCAGCTCCTGGATGCTGTCATCAAGGATAAAGATCTCATAGATACCCATGCGGCCCTTGTAGCCGCCATTGCATTCGGAGCACCCTTTACCTACCAGCAGTTTGGCGTCGGCAAAGAAATCGGGGGCAAGACCGACGGACTCGATTTCGTCGGGGGTGGGCTGGTGGGGCTCTCCGCAGTTCCGGCAGAGCCGGCGTACGAGCCGCTGAGCCATGATAGCGCGCACCGCGGACGCCACAAGGAACGGCTTGATCCCCATATCGATCAGTCGCGTGATCGCGCCAGGGGCATCGTTGGTGTGCAGGGTGCTGAACACCAAGTGCCCGGTCAGCGCCGCGTTGATGGCGATGTCACCGGTCTCAGAGTCACGGATCTCACCTACCATGATGACGTTGGGGGCCTGGCGCAGCATTGACCGCAGGGCATGTGCGAAAGAGAGGCCGATCTCGGCATTGATCTGCACCTGGTTGATGCCCGACAGCTCGTACTCGACCGGGTCTTCCGCCGTGATGATCTTGCGGGTGGGTTGGTTGAGTGTGTGCAGGAACGAGTAGAGAGAGGTGGTCTTGCCACTGCCGGTGGGGCCAGTCACCAGGAAGATGCCGTCAGGAAAACTGATGATCTTGAGAATGGTCTGCTGGTCGTCCTCCAGGAACCCCAGCTCGGAAATGCCCAGCATGACGCTGCTCTTGTCGAGGATGCGCATGACGATGGACTCGCCGTGGCTGCACGGGATGTCGGACACACGCAAGTCCAGTTCGCGGCCCATGGCGGGGACCCGGATACGTCCATCCTGGGGGATACGGTGCTCCGAGAGGTCCATGCCAGCCATCAGTTTCAGACGGCTGAGGATGTTGTTCTGCAAATACTTCGGTGGATTCTCGACTTCGTTCAGCACGCCATCGATGCGGTAGCGCACCCGGAAGCGTTTCTCCATGGGTTCCAGGTGAATGTCGGAGGTACGCGTCCGAAACGCCTCGAGGATCAGGAGTGAGACGAGGCGAATGATGGGTGCCTCGTCGTCTTCCGCCTCGCTGGTCTCGGTGGTCACGTCGGTGGTGGCCACTTCGCTGATGTCCAAGGAGCCTTCCGTCATTTCCTCCAAGAAGGATTCCACCGAGTCGCTGACGTTGCCGTAGTAGTACTCCAGGGCGCGGTCTATGGCCTTACGGCTCGCGACCACCCCTTCCACGTCGGTCCGCAGGATGTAGCGGATGGAGTCCAGCGCCTCCAGATCGCTGGGGTCCGACATGGCCACGGTCAGCGTGCCCTCGTTCCGCATGACCGGTACGATGTGGTAGCGGCGAGCGATATCCGTGGGAACCGCGGCAACCACATCAGGAGGAATCTTGAAGTCCGTGCTGAACTCGAAGGTGTCCATGCCGTATTCGGCGGCCACCAGGTGCAGCACTTCATCCTCGGATACACGTTTAAGCAGGATCAGGGCGTCCACGACGGACGTCCCGCCCAGCTGAGCGTGCTCGCGAGCCTCGGTCACCTGGCCATCGTCGACGACGCCGCGTGACTGCAGCAGATCAAGCACGAAATCGTCTGAACCTGTCACGATATACACCTACCGTACGATGCTAGGTCGCTCCGACACGCCATCTTCAAGCCTGCCTGCCACTCCGCTGTGGTTCGCCTACGGTCGCGCCTTCCGTGACCCATTCTCGGCGGCACGGCGACGATAAACTGCCAACAGTACCGGGGCACCTATTGTACCCTGCCCTCAAAAGCAATTCAATGAATAACACTTAACTTACTGGAGTAACACATGTTACAGACATGAAAACGAACTCATCACCCACCATTGAGCACAAATTACCAGCGTTTGTGCGACTTCCTGGTCGGGGCCGACAGCCTTCCTTGAACGCGGCTCGGGGTAACGCCTTAGTCTCCTCCAGCGCCGTTTCGACGCGCCCTTGTCCTACAGCGTTCACGACGGGAAGAATGTCTCTTCCAGCAAAGCGCACAGACAGTGGTACAACGGCAGATGGAGTTCCTGTACAAGGTACGTCTTGGTTGCGGGTACGCGCAGACAGACACTGGCCAGATCCGCGAGCCCGCCGCCACCAGCACCGGTAAAACCAATGATTTGCATGCCTTTCAGTAACGCCACCCGACATGCCATTCCGACATTGCGCGCATTCCCTGACGTCGACAAGGCCAGCAGCACGTCGCCAGGCCGACCCAGAACGTACAAGGGCTGCGCAAAAATCAGTTCCGGGTCGTTATCGTTACTGACGGCTGTAGTGAGTGCGTTCTCTGACCCCAGCACCAGCGCGCGCATCCCTCCCTGCAGACCGCATGCCAGTGCCGCACCCTCCGCACCGAAGCGCTCCTGCAAACGTACTTGTTCAGCGAGCTCCAGCGCCCGCGGCTTTAGAAAGCCCTTCATCAGTTCACCGGTAATATGCTCCGCGTCAGCCCGGCTCCCACCATTGCCACAGACAAACAGGGTTCCGCCACTCTGCAATGCTGACCGACACACGGCGTATGCCATCCTCAATTGCGGCACCACGACTTGCAGAGACGGTATGCGCTGGCACAGTTCGTCTATGAGTAGCTCGTTCAAGACAGCGGGCTGGTCTGTCCGGTTGGTGGATTGCACGCGGCCCTCCCGGTGTCAGTAACCCTGTTCATAAGTCCGCCATAACGTTGGCCCTTGCCTGTCAGTAAGGTTAGTATGGTGTGAATACACGGTTTGTCAACATGATGTTAGACGGGTAACAATCTTGTCTAAATGATTACCCATCATATATTTATGTTAACCTACTTGACATGTGAACAGCTCTAGTGATATTGGTGTGTTATATATGGAATGTAGAGATATTAGAGGCATTCAGAGGGATTCGTACCCAGGAAGTCAGGCACCATGAAAATTACCGTAGCGCGCGACCATCTGCTCAATGCCTTGCGTCTGGTTGGCAACGTGGTGAATGCGCGGACACCGATGCCGATGTTAAGTACGATTTTGGCGGAAACCGTAGAGGGGTGGGTGCATCTCTCCGCCACGGACCTGGAGATGTCGATACGGACCGCCATTCCAGCGGTGGTGGAGGAAGCGGGAAGCACGACCTTGCCGGCCCGGAAGATGGCGCAGATTGTGGCCGCGCTCCCGGCGGGCGATGTCTCGTTGTCCACCGATGAAGGGCAGGCGACCTCAGTGGCCTGTGGTAAGGCGTTCTTTCGCATCGTCGGTCTTGATCCGAAGGATTTTCCCAAGGATAGTGGCTTCACGGAGGAATGGTCTTTCGTGGTGGCGGGACGAGATCTGCGTAAGGCGCTGGCGAAAGTGTCCTACTCTACTAGTGAGGATGAGACCCGTCATGTGCTGAATGGCATTCTGTTGAGTGTTCGGGAGGGGATGATGACGGTGGCGGCGACTGACGGGCGGCGCCTGGCCTTGGTGGAGAAGCAGCTGGCGGCGGAGGGGGTAGCCGATGGCGACGTGATTCTACCGGCAAAGGTGGTCGCGGAATTGGGGCGGATGTTGGAGGGTGAGGGTGAGGTGACGATTAGGCTGAGCGCCGCTCGAGCGTCCTTCGAGTTTGGGCAGACACTGTTGGTGTCCAAGTTGGTTGAAGGAACGTATCCGAACTACCGGCAGGTGGTCCCATCAACCTTTTCGCAATCAGTGGCCATTCCACGGGTCGCGTTCGCCGATGCGCTGAATCGTGTTGCGATGGTCGTCAGCGAGAGCAGTGCGGCGGTGAAATTGAGTTTGAAGTCGGCAGAGATGGTGGTGTCGGCGACGAGTGCGGAAGTAGGAGAGGCCAAAGAGGCCATCGATGTGTCCTACGAAGGCGCGCCCCTGGCCATCGCCTTTAATCCTCTCTTCTTTACCGAGCCCATAAAAAATCTTGAGTGCGATCAGCTGATCCTGCAATTCAACGACGAGTACAGCCCGGTGGCCATGTCAGGGGATGAAGGGTTCCTCTACGTGGTCATGCCCATGAGGGCGTAGACGCCGACCGTGGCGGACTATCATGATGGGCACGTTGTCGCGGCTGCAGGTATGGGATTTTCGCAACATCCGACACCTGGATGTGGCTCCTGTTCGGGGCGTCACGGTCCTCATAGGGAGTAATGGCCAGGGCAAGAGCAATGTGCTTGAAGCGTTGTGCTATCTAGGTTGGCTACGGTCTTTTCGGACCCAGGGCATCGCGGACCTCCAACGCTGGGGCAGCAGCGGTTTTACCATCCGGGGCGAACTGAACGGCGAGGATCTGCAGGGTGGCGTGACTCTGGCGGTAAGTCAGGGCGAGAAGCGCTACCTGCAAGTGAATGGTGCCCCGGTGGAGCGCGCCAGCGAGTTCATCAATCGCTTCCTCTGCATCCCCCTTGTGCCGAGTGATCTGGAGATGGTCAAGGGAACGGCCGCCGTGCGGCGCCGTTTCCTGGATGGCACCATCTCGCAACGCTGGCCCGCCTACCTCTGGGAATTGCAGCGTTACCGCGCCGCCGTGAGTTCACGAAATCAGGTTCTGCGCGCGCCGCAGCAATACCCGGCGAACGTGCTAAACGCCTACGACGAACTCCTGGTGCGCCATGGGGCTCGGCTTGAGTTTTTTCGTCGGCAGCATGTGGACGATCTCTGCCGAACGCTCGCCGAGCTCTCCGGCACACTCATCGGGCCAGCCAGCCCGTTGTTAGCGGTATCCTACACCTGCCCCGGCATAGCGAAGGAGGCGGCCGGGGATGAGGGACAGCTGGCGGAGATGCTCTGCCAGGCGTTGCGGCGAAACCGCGAGCGTGATCAGCGCGAGGGGCACACCTCGGTGGGGCCGCAGCGGGCGGACTTGGCTATCACGCTGGCCGGACGACCGCTGTCCACGTGTGGCTCAGAAGGGGAGTGCCGCCTCGCCTGCCTGGCTCTGCGTTTGGCCTCGCTATCCATGGCTCGGGAGGCGGCAAGCGCGGGCAAGACTGTAGTGGCCTTGGTGGACGACGTCGTCGGCGAACTCGATGCCACCCGTCGCGGCGCCTTTTTTGAGGTTGTGCGCCAGGCTGACCACGTGATGATCACGGCTACCGCGACCCCGCCGGAGCTGGTTGGGCGGGTAGCGGCGACGTACCGTGTGCAGGAAGGAGTCGTGTCGCCGATATGAGTTCCCGTGAGGCTGCCCCCAACCCCGTGGGCACTCTGGCGCTGCTGGGCGCAATCTTGCTGTTCAGTACCGTGGAGATTGCCAGCAAATCGCTTCAGGTGGGCCATCAGGCGCGCCTCGACCCCTTCTTTCTCGTCTTCATCCGTTTTTTTGTGGCCGGCCTGTGCCTGGTGGCGGTCGGTCTGCCCAGCGCGCGGCGGCGCGGCATCACGCTGGGCGGCCGCGATTACGCCATCCTGTGCCTCAATGGCGCCATCGGCATCGCCCTGAGCATCAGCCTTTTCCATGTCGCGGTCATGGCCTTTCGCAACGCCTCGTCGTCGGCTGTGGTGTTCAGTGCCAACCCGGTCTTTGTGGCTCTGTTGGCGCCCCTGATCAACCGCGAGGGGCTGAGTCTGCGCCAGGGCGTGGCGGTGGCACTGGGGGGGATGGGAGTGCTGTGCTTTGCCTTCGAGTCTGGGCACTTGGAGAGCGATTCGGTCAAAGGCCTGTTGGTGATGGTCTGCTCGGCCTTCTTCTTTGCCATCAGCATCTGCGTGTCACGGCGGATTATGCCGCGCTATGGGCCGCTGCTCACCATGGGAGTCTCGTCCCTGTTCGGCAGCCTGCTCGTACTCCCCATCGGGCTGTGGCGCAGTGCGGTTCCCATCCTGCCCGAGCTTATGAAAGGGCTGCTGCCTGTGCTCTACCTGGTGGTGGCCTGTACGGCGGTGGCCTATGGCCTCTACTACTACGGCCTGGCGCGGACCTCCGCCTACCGGGCCTCGGTGACCTTCTTCCTGAAGCCCGTCATCGCCACGGTGCTGGCCGTCCTGCTGCGGGGGGAACGCCTCAATGCCTACACCCTGAGCGGCACCGGGCTGATCTTGGTCGGGCTGGTTCTCGCGTTGTTGGGAGACAGCCTGTGGAAAAGGCGCACGGCAGGAGTGACCCCATGACCTCAACCCGGCGCCTCATTCTGGCGGTGGACTGCGGCTCGACCAACTTCAAGGCGGCGCTGTTCTCGGGCGCCTTGGCGCGTCTGGGCGAGGGCAGCGTGCCGGTGCCTTACACGGTTCAGGGGGGCGCCGCCGTCGAGCTGTCCGGCGAAGACGTATGGGCCGCCTTTCTAGACCTGGTCGGGAAGACCTGCGCCAGTGCCGGCATCTCGCCCCGCGCCCTCGATGCGGTCGCCTTCGACAGCCAGGCGCAGACCTTCGCGCTGTATGCACCCAGCGGCCAGGCTCTCACGCCCTTCTTCAGTTGGATGGATAGCCGGGCGGAAGCGGAAGCCGCGGAGCTGACGGTCAGGCTGGGTCGGGACTTCCACTGTCACTGCAGTTTCGCGCCACCCATACCGCAATTGCAGGTGGCCAAGATGCTCTGGATGGCGCGGCATTTACCCGAGGCCGTCAGAGCGTCCAGCAGACTGGTCAGCTTACCTGGATTCCTGGCTGAGCGCTTGGGGGTGCCCAACACCACGGACCGCAACCTGGCGGCCATGGGT
>CAILKC010000499.1 GCA_903834675.1 uncultured Victivallales bacterium
GGAATGGAATCCAAAACGAGATTGAGCCCTGCCGGGGCGGCATACCGACAGTCCATGGGCTCCGCGCGGCCAGCTATGGCGCCCCTTCGGGGCTGAGAATCGGGGGTATGCCCGGTACCCAGGGCGTCGCCCTGGGCTGAGGGATGGCGCCCCTTCGGGGCTTAAGAGGCAGAGGCGAACCCGCGACTTCCGCGGCTGGGGGTGCCGCCGCGAAACCGTAGCGGCGGGATGGCGGATCGAGATGGAAATCGAAATCGGGATCGAATCGACGGGGGGGACTCGGACACTGCGTCCCCCCCTGGTCTCTCGACCCACCACGGCGGGCAGGCCATCGACCCTCTGCGGTTCTCAGACAAGCGAACCCCTACGGAGCTGACATGCGCCCCTCGCGGCGCGGTTCCATTGCGTCTGCCGCCACCGAGTGGTATCGTCAGAGCGGGTCGCGCCGAGCGTAACGCCCCCGACAACCTCACAGGAGCAACACGATTATGCCGCCGCCGGTGAAGGCCTTTCGCGAGGAAGCGCGGGATATCCCGGTTTCCGACGAGGTAGACGTGGTGGTCTGCGGGGGCGGTCCTGCGGGGGTTGGTGCCGCAGTCGCGGCGGCGCGGCGCGGCGCTCGTGTCCTGCTGACCGAGTATCACATCTGCCTGGGCGGACAGGCCACGAGCGGCATGATGAACCGCCTCGGACCCTACCACGACCAGAAGAACATGATCCTCGGCGGCATCCCGCTGGAAATCGTAACCAAACTCGTCGGGATGAACGCCGCCGTCAGGCCCAGGCCCTGCCCACTCACCGACCCGGCGAACTACTGGGTGCCTTTCGATCCGGAGGCGATGAAGGTGCTGCTGGACGACGTGATGGCCGAGGCGGGTGCGGACGTGCTCTTCAACACCCTGGTGGCGGGAGTCATCGTTGAAGACGGCGTCATGAAAGGCGTCATCGTCGAGAACAAGGCAGGCAGGCGGGCGATCCTGGCGCGAATCGTGATTGACGCCACGGGCGACGCGGAGGTGGCGGTGCGCGCCGGGGTGCCCTGCGGAAAAGGGCGTGAGGAGGACGGCCTGATGCAGCCGATGGGGCTTCTGAGCAAAGTCAAGAACCTGGATCTCGCGGTCGCCAGCTCCTACGTCGCCGCGCACGGCGCGGAACTGACCGCAGCGTTGAAGCAGGCGCTCGCGGCCAACGAGCCTGTGCCCGCCTGGTTTGATTGCGGGACCGACAATCTGCTCAGAGCAGACGAGACGTACTTCAACGCCTCCCATGTCAAGTGCCGGGACGGGACCAACCCTCGAGATATCACCTACGCGATCATCACCGGCCGCAGGCACATCTGGCGCAACCTCCAGTTCATGAAGAGGCGGGTTCCGGGATGGGAGAACGCCTATCTTTCCGCTACGGCGGCGCAACTCGGGGTCCGCGAAACGCGCTGGGTGCATGGCGACTACGTGCTCACGCTTGACGATGTGCTCGGCGCTCGCCAGTTTCCGGATCAGATCGCCCGCTATGCCTGCTGGGTGGACACCCACAACGTGGACCCGAACAAGCCCAACCCCAATGAGGGGAAGGCGCTTGAACCGGGGACCTCGTACGGCATTCCCTATCGTTGCCTGCTGCCCGAGACGATCGAGAACCTGCTCATCGCCGGACGCTGCTTCTCCGGCACGCACGAAGCGCGCGCCTCGGCGCGGATGATTCCCTGCTGTATGGCCATGGGCGAGGCGGTGGGCGTGGCGGCCTCGGCGTGCGTCAAGACTGGCGTACGGCCACGAGACCTGGACGCGGCATGGTTGCGGGACCAACTCAAGAGCCAGAACGTGATCCTGTAGTCGAGCGGGAACCGCTTTCCGGCCATGGAGAGAAAGATCGGGCTGGACGGCGTGGTCGCGAGGGAGCGTAGCTGGCCTCAACCGAGAAAGGAGGCGCCCATGACGCGGGGGTCTGCACCGCGACTCGTGACCCTGCCCGCCGGCTGCCTGATCTGGTCGGTGGCGGGCGTGTGTGCGGCGACCGCCGGTGCGGCTGACGGCAATCATAAGGACGACGCCACCGTGAGCCGCCGCGGCGTGGTGGTGTTCCAGTTCGACGACGGCAGCGTTGGACACTACACCCACGCCTTCCGTATCCTTGAGCAGTACGGCATCAAAGGCAGTTTCGGGATCATGCCTGGTCGCCTGGACCGGGCCGGGGCACTGAGCCCGGCGCAGGTGACGGAAATGCACCGCGCCGGCCATGAGATCCATGACCACACCCTCGACCACAATGCCGCGTTCTGGGGTAACCCGGCAAACCGTGCTGCCTGGGTGACGCAGATCGAGGAGTCCCTCGGCATCCTCAGGCGGATGGGCATCGAGACCCGCGGTTGGAACCAGCCCGGCGGCGAGGGCCAGGCGTGGACACCGGAACTGCGCGAGACACTGGCGCGCTACTACGACTATGCCGCCGGCCGCGTCGCCCTGCGCCCGGAACAGACCGGCAACATCCACTGGCACCTGAAGGATGACCCGCTCAGCCTCGGCCGCGGCGGCGTCTTCAGCTGGGGCTACAACGGCGGTCAGGGCGATCCCGTCAGGGAGACGGAGTGTGTCCGAACCCGGATCGCGGATGGCCTGCAACAAGGCCTGGTGAGCATTCCTCTCTGGCACGTCGTCAAGGATGAGGATGGCAGCGCGAGTGGCCTGGAGGCCATCTGCCGCTTTGTCAGCGAGAACCAGCTGCCGACCCTCCGTATGGCCGATGCCGTGCGCGCCATCCGCAACCCGCGCCAGTTCTTCCCGCGCAGCATCGAGCAGATGCCGAACCCGACCTTTGCGCTTGACCTCGACGCCAATGGGCGCCCCGATGGCTACAACGCTTGCCGCTACGCCCCTGCCGGGGTCACGGCGCCGGGCCCGGGCCGAGCGGTTACGCCGGACCAAGGCATGAGCACCTGGATCTACGGCCCCGAGCCCGGGCGCAGCGAGTTCTCCTTCGCCGTGCGTTCGACGAGCCCGGCGGCGCGCCAGGTCATACCCGTGCTCTCCTTCATCGAGATCGATAGCCACTATGCGTACCGCTCGCCGCCGCCGGTGCGGTGCGTGCCAGCCAGCGCCGACGCGGACTGGTCCACGCACCGGGTGGCGGTCACGGTGGGACCGGAGGTGGATCGGGTCCGGGTTGATTTCGAGGTCGACGGCCCTGACCAGGTCTACCTGGCCAGCCCGAGCTGGCGCGTGGTGGAGGGAGTCCGTCTGGAGCGCTGAAGGCGCGCGGCGATGCCAGCCCAGGGCTAAAGCCTCTACTACGTACGCCTCGCGGCGTCGGCTGGAAGTCTTGTGCCGATAGGGTCCGGCGCCAGCCCGGGGCTCAGGTAGCCGACGGTCCCGCTTCCCGCCTGCGGGCGGCGGCCGTCTTATTCCCTTTTCGCGGGGGACTGCCTTTCTTCAGCGCTTCTCACCGAGGCGGTTCCTGCCGGATGTCGTAGCAGTGCAGGGTGTCGTGGTAGCGCACGTAGAGCCGACCGCCGTAGACGACGGGGTGCGCCCACACATCCTGCTTGCCCGTGACCACGTCCATGCGGCCGACGGTCAGGAGTCCCTGGCCGACCCGCTGGTGCAGGGAGACCGTGCCGTTCACGGTCAGGCAGTAGAAGCGTTTGTCTGCGTAGACGGCCGAACCGCTGGCCAGATTGGTTTCAGTGTGCCAGATCTCACCGGTCTCGGCACTCAGACACAGCCACTCCTTGAAGTTGCGTTTGCGTGAGCCCAGGACCATGCCATCGACGCAGAGCAGGTTGCCGCACTCGGTATCGGTCAGGTCCTGAGTCCAGGCGATGCGTGGTTCCTTGCCGTCGAGCTTGAGCCGATAGGCCTTGCCCAGGTCCTTGGTGGTGTTGCCGACATAGACGGAGCCCTCGCAGTACACTGGCGACATGCCGATCACCGCAGCGATCACGTGCGGCTGCTGCCAGATCAGGGCGCCGTTGGCGGCATCCACGCCGAATACGTGCTTGTCCCCGCAGTTGATCAACTGTCGTCGTCCGTTCAGTTCAACCAGAATGGCTGAAGAGTAGGTGGGAGTCTCATTCGGGATCGCCGGAGTGGTCCACAGCGTGGCGCCGGTCTCCTTGTCGAGTGCCGCCATCAGCGCCTTCTTGCCGATGGGCGTGACAAACACCGCCTTGCCGTCTACCAGCACCGATTCACTGATGCCCCAGGTGATGTTGTTGGATTCGAACCTCTCAAGGATGTTGACAGCCCAGACCTCCGCCCCGTCGGCGGCATTGAGGCAGGCCAGGCGACCGTGGGCATTCAGCAGATACAGTCGGCCGTTGTCATAGCAGCAGGTGGCGCGGCCACCGGGAACGGACGCCACCCATTTCTTGCCGTTGGCGGTCCGCCACCTCTCCTTGCCGGCCAGGTCCAGGGCGACCACGACGAGATCTTCCCCCACGTCGCCACCCAGGTAGATGCTGTCTTCAACGATGATGGGCGAACCGAAGCCGCGCCCCAGGCCGTTAGCCGTCCAGGATAGCTTGGGACCGCCGGCCGGCCATTCCTGCAGCAGGCCGCGCTCGGAGGAGATGCCGTCACGTCGCGGCCCGCGCCACTGCGGCCAGTCGGGTGCGGTTGACGCCAGCGCTCTGCCCTGGCCGAGGCTCGGTTCGGCGGCAGAGATGACGCCGACAATGAACCCCAGCAACGCACTGCAGGCGGCCACTCGAAAAGCAGGCTTGGCGACGTCTCTCACGGGCGGCTCCATTCCCGGGTTTCCCTCGACCCTTGCCCCGCATCTTCTCACAGCTTCTGAGTCACAGTAGCCCGCCAGTCCCGCAGGATGGCGTCCATCACAACCGAGGTGCGGACCGCGGTGTCACCGGTGCTTGGGCAGGGAGACCCCCCGTTAAGTGCGTTGACGATGGTTTGGATGAGCGGTTGCTGGATGTGCGGCGGGGTGGGGGCAGGATGGAGAGTGACCCCCGTCGGCGTGACCAGCTCGATGGGTTCCGTACCGAAGGTGGAGAAGCTCAGCTTACCGCGCGAGCCGACGATTACATTGGCGTCGACGGGGCCCTTGTCATAGGCAGTGAAGCACCAGATGCCGACGCCCAGCGTGCCGCTGGCAAAGGCCAGGCTGGCGGCGACGCAGTCCTCGGCGGGATACAGGCCAGCCTGGTTGACTGCCACACCCTTCGCCTCCGCCACTGGACCCAAGAGGAAATCGAGGATGTCCAGCGTGTGCGACGCCAGGTCGAGGAAGAGGCCGGCTCCGGCGATCTCGGGCCGCACGCGCCATGGCAGGTTCGCCGGATCGTACTGGCCGGGAGCGTAGTATTGGGTCACCGTCACCAAGCGCGGCGTGCCGATGACGCCCGTGTCCAGAAGCTCCTTCACCTTCAGAAAGCGCGGCAGGGCGCGGCGGTAGTAGGCCACGAAAAGCGGCACCCCGGCACCCCGGCAGGCGTCGATCATCCGCCGACATTCGTCCGCGTCGCACGCCATCGGCTTCTCCACATAGACAGGCTTGCCCGCCGCGGCGGCACGGAGGGTGTACTCCGCATGGGAGGATGGAGGCGTGGCGACATAGACGGCATCCACCTCCGGGTCATGAATGAGCTGCTCCGCGTCAGCGTACCAGCGGGCCACGCCGTGTCGCTCCGCGTAGTCCCGCGCCTTGTTCCCGTCCCGCCGCATCACCGCGACCAGGCGCGAACCCTCGGCTTGCTGAAACCCCGGCCCGCTCTTCACCTCGGTGACGTTGCCGCAGCCAATGATGCCCCAGCGAATCGGGTTCATGAATGGACTCCTGTAAACGCGACCACTCCACCCTCGTCCAGGCCCGGCGGCACACGCGCCAGCTCTTGGCCAGCTCGGTCGCGCCCACGTGGATGTCCACGCCGACGCAGGCCGCCGGGGCGGGATCGTTGACCGAGGAAGACCATAGCCTAAGGCAGACACAGGGCAAGGAATGGGCGAAATCCGGGGCGCAAGTCAGCTCCGTTGGTGGTGACTACGCAGGTCCCAGGGTAAAGGAAACGGCGAGACGGCGAAACGGCGAAACGGCGACTGGAGGAGACGGAGAGGGAGACGGCGGAGAGGAAAACAGGGTTCAGGGTTCAGGGTTCAGGGTTCAGGGTTCAGGGTTCAGGGTTCAGGGTTCAGCCGGGCCCCCGGCTGGGGCCGGACATACTGAAGTGAGAACGGGTTTCAGGTTTCGGGGTCTGATATGCATGGCAACCGCCTCCATGTCCAGCCTGAACCCTGAACCCTGA
>CAILKC010000500.1 GCA_903834675.1 uncultured Victivallales bacterium
GGCTCTTCTGGGATTCTTGTGGGTAGAAATCGTGCCTGGAAGTGCTGTTTTGGCGGGGTTGACGGGCCTCTGGCCGTGACTAAGTCGGATGAGTTTCTCGCACGGACTTCTGTAAGCGTCAGCACTGCAATGTGATATTACAGTGGCATAAGGAGCCCATGCTGCACCAGCCGTGCCCCTGCTCCGACGAGCATTTACCTGCCTCACCGGGTACAGTTCGGCGCCCATTCTCGCACGGGCACCGCTGGTGCAGCATGGGATTAGACCTGACCCACAAGAAACCCGGAAGCGCCGTTTTTACCTAGTTATTCCCTACCGGGTCGCCTCCTGCTGTCTCGCATTCTAGGGTAAGAACCGCGCTCACAGGCATTCCGAGCGGGGGGTTTTTCCCTATGCCGGCAGACAATAACGATAAGTTCAGACTTCTAGATCCGCCGATCCGTCGTTTGCATCGCAAGTGATTGGCAGGCTGCGAATAATGTCACTCTATCCTGAGCTGAACGGGTTTCCGTGTGGAAAAATGGGGTGTGCCTTTCCGGTGGAAAAACCGCCTTGGTGGCGACGGAAATGGCACCCCCGACCTTATGTTGCGTGTCTTGGCCAGTGACGCCTGACGGATGGCGAGCAGGGCTGCAATACGCAACATAATGCGGGACGGCCAAAGAGCGTCTTCCTTACGTGACGGTTCACGGAAAGGAAGTGCACCATGGCTGTCCGTTCTGCGGAGACCGGGGCGCTGGCTGAGGTTCGCGAGCGCTACCGGCACTACTCGTCGACCGTCCGCGCCGTGAGCGTGGAGAAGGTCGGCAAGCGTCTGGCCTACCTTGACCGGCTGTTCGGTTTCCTGGGACCGCCGGGGACGGCCGCGGAGCTGTTCGCCAGGCTGGTGCCGGAGACGATCGACGCCTTCCTGGCCGACTACGCGCCTCGGCACGGCCCCGGTTCGCGGCGGGACATGCACGCTGCGCTGCGCTCGTTCCTGCGCTTCGCCTGGGAAGAACGCTTGCTGCCGCGGGACCTGGCGGCCCTTGTGCCCACGGTGCGGGACGGAACGCCCAGCCGTCTGCCCAGGGCCCTGCCGGAGCCCTGCATCGCGGCGCTGGACAGCAGCATCGGGCGGTCCGACGCAGAGGGCCGGCGCGACGCGGCCATCGTCTGCCTGCTGGCCACCTACTGGGTGCGCGGGGCGCAGGTCCGCCGGCTGTGCCTGGAGCACCTCGACTGGGAGAGAGAGCGCATCGGCTTCCCGGGCTGCAAGGGCGGACCGGCCATCGGGCAGCACCTGACCGTGGAGGCGGGCAACCGGCTGGCCGACTGGCTTCTGGACGGCCGCCCGCAGTCGCCCTGCCGGGAGGTGTTCCTGGACCTGCGCAGCGGCGCGCCGCTGGCGCATTCGCGGGAGCTCTCGCGGATCGTCCGCCGACGGCTCGGGGAGGCCGGCCTGCGACTGCCCCCGGGCGTGTCGCGCGGCACGCACGGGTTCCGCCACGCCTTCGCCGCCCGTCTGGTCGGGAAGGTCCCCTACATGGATCTGGCCGACATGCTGGGCCACCGCAGTGCCTCCAGCACCCTGGCGTACGGCAGACTCGATGTGCAGACCCTGCAACAGGCCGCCCTGCCGTGGCCGGGAGCCCGGGCATGAACACCCCCGCCACGGTCTTCCGCAGCCCTCTGGCCGAGGCCATGGACCGCTTCGTGGCCTTCAAGCGCATGCAGGGCTATGACTACACCGACCAGGCCCGCACGCTGGGCTACTTCGACCGCTTCCTGGCCGCCGACGCCGACTGCGGCCAGGCCGGACTGCTCGCGCTGGACTGCCTGGAGCGCTACGTGGCCAGCACCACGCACCTGGCCCCCTTCACCCGCCAGACCCGCATGGCCTCGCCGCGAGAGTTCAGCCGCTGGCTCCAGGCCAGACATCCGGCCAGCGCGGACCTGCCCCGCGACATCCTGCCCCGGCACCCGCGGCCCATACGCTTCTTCCCCCTCGCCCCCGCACAGGTCGCCGCCCTGAAGGACGCCGCCCCTGCGCTCCTGGCCGCAGACCCCATGCGGGCCCGCAGCGCCGCCATGTTCGTGGGCCTGCTGTACGCCACCGGCCTGCGCTGCCGCGAAGCCCTGGCCCTGACCCCACAGGACATCGCCGCGGACGGCTCGTATCTGCACGTGGCCAGGGGCAAGCTCGGCAAGCAGCGCCTGGTGCCTCTCAGCCCGTCGGCCTACGCCGCCCTGGCCGCCTACCTTGCCGCCCGGCAGACCTACGCGAGCGGTTCCCGCACCTCGCCGCTGTTCATCGACGCGCAGGGTGCCCCGCTGAACCGCGCCCGGCTCTACGGCGACTTCCGGCGCCTCTGCCGGCACTGCGGCATCTGGGGCCAGCCGCCCCCGCGCCTCCACGACCTGCGCCACAACTACGCCTCGGCCTGCCTCGCGCAGTGGCGAGAGGCAGGCAAGGACGTCAATGCCCTGCTGCCCGTGCTGGCCACGGCCATGGGCCACAGCAACCTCTTCGCCACCCAGCGCTACCTGCACCACGACGCGGCGGCCCTGCGCGCCGCCGCCGAACGCTTCCGCAACCACGTTGTCCGCAACCAGGACCCGCAACCATGACCTTCGCTCACGCCGTCACCGGCTTCTTCACCGCCTATCTTGCCGCCCAGCGCGGCCTGGCCACCAACACCATCGCCAGCTACAGCGACGTGATCCGACTGCTGATCGGCTTCGCCTGCGAGCGTCTCGCCACCGAGCCCGAGAAGCTGCAGATCGGGCACCTGGACCGCGAGTTGGTCCTGGCCTTCCTCGACCACCTGGAACGCGACCGAGGCAATGCCGCCGCCACCCGCAACCAGCGCCTCGCCGCCATCAAGACCTTCTACCGCTTCCTGGCCCGCAGCATGCCCGAACTCATGCAGTTCAGCGTCTCCGTCCAGGCCATCGTCTTGAAGAGCACCCCCTGCGAGCCGCCGCCCAGTCTGGCCGAGGACGAAGTCCAGGCCATCCTGGCGGTGCCCGACACCAGTCGCCTAATCGGCGCCCTCGACCACGCCATGCTGCAACTGTTCTACAACACCGGCGCACGGGTCCAGGAGGTCGCCGACCTCAGGCCCGAGCACGTGAACCGCGCCGCCGCGGTGGTCTCCCTCACCGGCAAGGGCGGCAAGACCCGTACGGTTCCCCTCTGGCCCAGGACCTGCGAGGCCATCGACCAGTACCTGCAGCAGCGCCATGGCGCCGGGATCGCTTCCGACCGCCTGTTCGTCAACGCCAGGGGCCAACCCCTGACCCGCTTCGGCATCGGCCGCCGCGTCGCCCAACTGGCCCAGGAGGCCGCCACCCGCTGCCCCTCCCTACGCGACCGGACCGTCACTCCCCACCTTTGGCGCCATACCACCGCACTGCACATGATCGAGGTCGGCATCGACAGTCGTCCCGCACCGGGGCCACGAACAGCGCGTCGCCCATCACGCTGTGCTGATCGAACCCGATCGTCTGCCACTCGTCCAGAGGCACGCCGCTGCCACGGCCGAACTTGGGCTCCACGCCTGCGGGCGGGCTGTAGAGATTGCGATCCAGACGCAGGGCATCCGGACCGAATTTGCCGCAGGTGAAGCCGGGCGATTCGGGGTTGTGCCAAGCGAAGATGTTGCCCTCGACGACCGCGTTGGCCCAGTTGTTCGCGTGGTTGCTCAGGGAGCCCCGCAACGGCTCGCCGTCTACAAAGATGTTGTGGGTCACCGTGTTGCCCTTGCCGCCCTGCAGGATCACGCCGACAGTGTGCTTGTAGGCCTCGTCGACGTGGCGGATGTGGTTGTCGGTAAGGGTATTGCGGGCGCTGTCCAGCAGCAGGATGCCGCCACGCCGGTATGCGAGAGGTCAATGCCGGCGCCGCGATTGCCCTCGCCTTCGTCCAAGACGATGGCGTGCTTGCCGATGGGTTACAACTCAGGTGCATGTCCCTGCCCCAACGGGGCTGTGGCTCAGATCCCAGGGTTGCGGCCAGGGTGCCGCTACCCTGGGTCATATAGGGTCATGGCCTCCTACCCCAACGGGGTTGCGTCTTGGCACCCTGACCCAACCCCGTTGGGGTAGACTGGGTTTGCTGCCTTGCTCTCCCAGGGTAGGCCGGCGCCGCGGCCAACCCTGGGCTTGGGTACGCAGCCCCGTTGGGGGGGGGAGACGCAGAGGAGGGCCTGGCAGCCGGGCCTGACCGGGCGGGAAAGCGCGTAATTCCTCCATCCCTTGCACTCCCATCACACCGGGACTACGCTCTGCCTCGTGGCCCTGGGAAAACAGGTTCCTATCCGCTATTGCTTGCCCCTTTCAGGTTTCCCATGACCCCACGATTCCAAATATACAAGAAGGCGGAACCATGAAGCTGGTCCTGGCGGCCATTCACATCAAGGCATCTTCCCGGGCAGTGCCGCTGGGCCCTGCCATGCTTGCGGCGGCATTGCGGAGGTCTTTCGGGGAGGATATCCAGACCCGCATCCAGAATCTCTTTCTGGATCAATCGGCGGTCGAGTGCGCGGACCGAATCCTTGCATCGGATCCGGATCATGTCGGGTTATCGATGTACGTCTGGAACCGCAGCCTGGCTCTGGAGATTGCCTCGATCCTGAAACAACGGAAACCGGGCCTCGTCATCTTCGCCGGAGGGGCCGAAGCCACAGCAGATCAAGCAGGCGTCCTGGGCGATCCTGCGATAGATTTCGTTCTGGCGGGGGAGGGGGAGGAACTCATCGTCGAGAGCTTGGGCCGCCTCCTCAAGGGCGCGACACCCCAGGAGATCGCCGTCTCCGCAAGGCCGATTCCCGTGAAAGATCTCGCCACGCTGCCCTCCCCGTTCCTGGATGGCACCCTGAGGCTGGCCGACTACAGCGGCGCGCTCTGGGAATTGTCCCGGGGCTGCCCCTTCAGCTGCGATTTCTGCTTCGAATCACGCGGCACAACGGGCATCCGCAGGTTTCCCCTGGATCGGGTGGAAGCCGAATTGGATCTCTTCGTCGCCAGTGGAATCCGCGAGATCTTCGTGCTGGACCCTACCTTCAACTACCACAAGGCCAAGGCGAAGCAGGTGCTGCGCCTCATCGCGCTGAAGGCCCCGGATATCCACTTCTTCTTTGAGGTCCGCAGCGAGTTCATCGACCGGGGAATGGCCGGGCTCTTTGCGGCCATCCGGTGTTCCCTGCAGATCGGTTTACAGAGCGCCCACGACGAAGTGCTCAGGAATATCGGCCGCGGCTTCGATCCCGCCGATTTCGAGGCCAAGATCCTCCTCCTGCACAAGGCCGACGTTACCTACGGCTTCGACCTCATCTACGGGTTGCCCGGTGACTCCCTGGAAGGCTTCCGGGCCAGTCTGGATTTCGCCATGAGTCTCGTTCCCAATCACCTAGACATCTTCCGCCTGTCCGTCCTTCCGGGCACCCGCCTGGCCGAAACCGCACCTGCTCTGAACTTGGAACATGAGGCAGGCAATCCCTATGAGGTGATCGCCTCGCCGACCTTCAGCCGGGAGGACATGGCGCTGGCCGCGCGGCTCGCTAACGGCTGCGACGTCCTTTATAACCAGGGCAAGGCCGTGCCTTGGTTCGACCTCATTCTGGAAGCCCTGGAAATGACGCCAGCGGAGGTGTTCGAGCGCTTCGCTGCCTGGCTCGATTCCAACCTTGCCGAGGACCTAATTCAGACCCAACGGGATTTCATTGGGTCGCTCTTCGAGGAAAGCGGCAATTCCCTGATGGGAGGCATCGCCGCAGACGTCATCAGTTACTTCGGGTATTCTGCGGAGCTGATGGATGCCGGACCGACGGAGCCGGACCGACGGGGTCCGCCTTCCCGTCGCGTGGCCTTCAACCATGACCCCGTAGACCTGCTGGCGCAGATGCAGGCCGGCACGGTCAGCCTGGAGGAACTCGTCTTCAGCCTGCCGGCGAAGGCATGTGATGCGGTGCTTTCTGTAAACGACGGAACGATCGGTATCGAGGTTCTGCAAAGCAGATTCTGACTTACTGAAAGTTTTTGCCTGTAGAAACCATTTGTGACACGCGCCTGCTTCCCCCGCCTTCTCGCCGGATACGGGTTGGCAGGCGGGCTTGGCCTGTCTTGGGCGCCATCCGCATCTGGCGCTGCCGCCTTCTCAGAGCCAGCGGTTGACCCGCGACGTCACCGGTTTGACAGCCTTGACCATGATGAGAGCGCCCTGCAGCGCTGACCACCGTGAGCCCCATGATAGGGGAGATCGGCATAGAACTCCTGCCTGGGCTGTCCACGCCGGGGGGGCCTAAGCGGGGCGGCAGACTGGCTGACGGTCCAAAAGCAGTCTACTCAAGGCCCGCTTGACGAAGCAGGTAGGTGGCGATGAAGGCGATGCTGGTGATCATCTCGTCGAGGTTCATCTGTTCGCCGTCGCCGTGGGCGTACTCGAGGTGTCCCGCGCCGCTGGTCAGGACGGGCAGGCCGGGGTATTCGGTAGCAAAGAGGCGGCTATCGCAGGAGACGGTCCAGCCCTTGATGGGTTGGTCGCGCCACATGCCGACGTCCTTAGCCGCCGCCAGTGCGTGGCGCATGGCCGAGGAGTCCGGATCGCCATCGAACGCCGCATTATGGAGCTTGTCGTAGGTGACCTGGGTCACGGTACGACCGCTCTGGCGCCGCCCGCTCAGACGCAGGTAGTTCTCCGCCCCGTGCTCTGCTGCCCGGCGGACCCGAGCCATGATTTCGGTGATGTCATGGGTAGGCACAAACCCCTGGCCACCTTCGAGTTTAAGCACCTCGCCCGGCTCAGCGCCAGCCAGGCTGAGAGCCAGGACGCCGCCGCTGCGCGCGCCGATCTTGGCCTTCGAGCGGCACAGCGCCCGCACGAAGCCGGCCATCTTGGTGATGGCGCCATCGTTGTCGAGGATGGAGCCCATGTGGCCGGTCGAGCCATGCACGTCGCAGCGGAAACCCGTCTCGGTGCGCACGAGGTCATAGTGATGATCGACCTTCGGTTTGCCCGTGGTGCGATCGATAAACTTGGTCTTGTCACCGTAGACCGCGATGTACTCGGTCAGGGCCGCCTCGAGGCAGTCCCGCAGGCAGTCCTCGACGGCGGGCGTGACCTGGCCCGTGAGGTCGAGGTTGAAGGAGACCTCGCCGCAGATGCGGCTGGGGTGCTCGCCGTAGTGGCCGATCATGCCGTGACAGGTTTGCACCGGCCGCTGCGGGAAGAGTGCATGCCGACTCTCGGCCTTGATGGCCCGGCCTTCCTGCTCCAACTGCTCGTTGACGAAGGCGAACATCTCGAACAGGTTGACTCCCGGGCAGCGCAGGTCAGCGCGATACCAGAGTGCCCCGCGATTGGCCGGATGGATATCGTTGCCGGTACACTCGAGCACCAAGAGCGAGCCGTAGAGCTGGCGTAGGTCCCGGTCGACGGCCAGGGAGAGAGAGCCATTGCCGCCGGTCTCTTCCTCGATGACCAACATCGCCACCAGGTTCTTGGCCAGGCGCTGCTGACGGGCCTGCAGCACGTTCGCCAGCACCTTGAAGGCCGCGATCATGGCCACCACGGCACCCTTGTCATCGCAGGAGCCGCGGCCGTAGACGAGGTTGCCTTCCAGCCGCGGCGGCAGGTAGGGTTTGACGACATCGATGTGGGCATTGATGGCCACGCCATCGGCTCCCTCGTAGCCTCCTGCCCCCGGCACCCGGTAGAGCAGGTTAGCGCGGTTTGCATAGACGACCTCGGGGGGCAGGCCGGCGGGCCGTTCCGGGGTCTTGGTGAAGTGCAGCAGGGAGAAGGCCGGGTGCTTCTGGATGGCGGGGTTCACCGGTCGGCGTTCGCGGCGGGCAGCGGGAAACGGGACGGTGTCCAGTTCGCGCTCCAGGATACGGAAGACGGCATCCTCCGCGGCGCGCATGCGCTCGACGTCGGCGTAGGGCGTCGTGTCGATGGCGCAGATTTCGAGGAGCAGGTCCGTCACGTAGCGGCGCATTTCCGGCGTGCGGCTGGCGGCCAGGATCGCTTCGGTCAGTTCGCGCATGGCATTCCCCTCTTGGTCAGCCGAGGACCTCGGCACACGCCTCAGCGAGCACGTCAAAGCCTTCTTCGAGGGCGTCGCGGGGCGTGATCAGCGGTGGGGCGATCTTGATACAGCCGCCGCCCAGGCCCACGGGCGCGAACATCAACAGGCCTTTCTGCAGGCAGGCTTCGTTGACGGCGAGGGCGGAGTCCGCGTCGGGGTCCTTGGTTCCGGGCTTGACCATGAGCAGTCCGCCGACCAGGCCGCGGTGCATGGCAGCGCCGATGCGGTGCGGGTAGCGGCGCTGGAGCGCGTCAAGTCGCGGGCCCAGCACCTGGCTTCCCAGGACGGCAGCCTTGGCCGCCAGGTCTTCCTTAGCGATGATCTTGAGACTGGCGATGGCGGCTGCCACCGGGAGCGGGCTGGCGGAGTGGGTGCTGGTCATCGAGCCGGGCGGATACAGGCTCATGATGTCGTTGCGGCCGATGACGGCGGCAAGCGGCAGGCTCGAGGAGACTCCCTTGCCACAGCAGATGAGGTCGGGGGTCAGGTCGTAATGCTGCCAGCAGTAGTACTTGCCGGTGCGTCCGAAGCCGGCCTGCACTTCGTCCATGATCAGCACCACGTCGTGCCGACGGCACCAGCGCCCCAGCTCGCGGGCGTAGTCGTCGGGAAGGAAATTGGGTCCGATGCCCTGGTAGGACTCGGTGATGACGCCGGCGACGTCTGCGGGGGTAAGGCCGTGGCTTGCCAGGGTCTCCTCGAAGCGCGCAAACCGGGTATCGGCGCAGCGGAAGCCGTCGGGGAAAGGCACTTGGATGAACCCTTCCGGCAGACGCACAATCCAGTCCTTGAGCGCGCTCATGCCGCCAATCATCTGGGCGCCGAGGGTACGGCCATGGAAGGCGCCCTCGAAGGAGACGATGACATGCTTGCGTTCGCCGTGACGGCGCACTCCGTAAGTACGCGCCAGCTTGACGGCGTTCTCGGTGGCTTCAGCGCCGGTGCTGAGCAGGAACACCTTGTCGTCCGGGCGTGGGGCCGTGGCGGCGAGCAGGCTGCACAATTCAGCGCGGGCTTCATGGGCAAAGACATAGGTTGCCAGCAGCGGTTTATCGAGGACCTGGCGCAGCGCCTCGATGATCTCCGGGCGGCCGTGTCCGGCATTGGCCACCAGCACGCAACTGGACCAGTCGATCCAGCAGTTGCCCCAGCGGTCGAAGACCTGGAAGCCTTCGGCGCGGTCCCAAACGATCGGGGGTTGTCCCTGCATACTGACGGGCTCAACCCGCGCCAGGGTCTCGAAGATCGGCAGGGATTCGGGCACCGGGATCGCAGTGGCAATCCGCCGGTACGCGGTGTGGACGAGGGGGACGGCTCGTGGAATCAGGTTGTACTTGTGGTCGGCCATCGTGCGCAGGTCCTTCTGCAACCCCTCAGCCAAGGGCAGCGGGTGAACGACGCGGTCCAGGTCCCTGAAAACGCCGCCGAATGTAGCCCGCGTTTCGGCGTAAGCAACACTGGCACGACCCTGGTCCGTAATCCCTCAGGTGCGTGGGCGCAAGTCAGCTCCGTAGGTGGTGACACCTCAGGTCCTAGGGTTCAGAGTTCAGCAGTGCCTCCGGCTGTGGCCGGACATACCGGAATGAGACTTGTTCGCGGTTTCGGGGTTTCGGGGTTACGGGAGCGGTGCCATGTTTTTGGGAAGGTCCGCTGCCGTCTGCAGGAAGACGGCAGCGGGGTCGGCCTGGAGAAGTCAGCCCCAAACCGAGGTATCGAAAGATGGCACCACAGAACACCGGGCGCAAGAGCACACAGGCACTGCGAGTAATGGGTCAGAAGCCGTGAAAGAATCGAGGATGGCGGATAATCAGTCTCATTCGAGGGTGCCAGCGGAGGGGGCTCGGTACCCGTGGGGGGGACCGGCCCTGGATGGCCGGGAGAGTCGGCGGCGGCGGGGGCGCGCGGGGACACC
>CAILKC010000501.1 GCA_903834675.1 uncultured Victivallales bacterium
CGTTCCATCTCGCGGACAGCCTCCCGAGGGAGGTGACAGACCGCCTGCGGGACGAGGTCCGCTGCCTGCCGTTGGAGAGGCAGGACGTCGAGTGGCGGAAGCGCGTGGAGGCGTGGATAGACTCCGGTTACGGTTCGTGCGCTCTGCGGGAGCCGGAGGTTGCCGAGAGGGTCCAGAACGCATTCCTCTACTTCGACGGCCAGCGCTACCGGTTGCTTGAGTGGACGGTGATGCCCAACCATGTGCATGTCCTGTTTCAACCGATTAACGGCGGGACCGTGGCGAAGATCGTGGCGTCGTGGAAGAAGCATACGGCGAGGGGTATTTCTGAGTTCAGGAGAAGAGCCACTCAGGAGACTGGCGTTCCCAGGGAAGAGCCCAGCCCGGTCGGGCACCGGGAGTACTGGGACCGCTTCATCCGCAACGAACGCCATTTCCAGCAGGCCGTAGAGTACATCCGACAGAACCCGGTGAAAGCGGGACTGGTGCGGAAAGCGGAGGACTGGCGTTGGAGCATTGCCGCCGAACTCGACGGGAAGGCAAGCATGTCGGAAATCCCGGATGGTTCGCCCGTGTCGCCCAACGTGTAAGGGACTCTTACAAGCTCGCCTGGCCCATCGTTCTTGGAGGTTCTGCCTTGAGGGACCCATCCAATCCCCTCCGCCCGCCCGGCGGCCAGTGCCTCGTCTATCAAACGGAGGACGGGAAGCTGAAGCTCGACGTGCGCTTTGAAGGCGAGACCGTCTGGCTTACCCAGCCGCACATGGCGGAGCTGTTCAAGACGGTGCAGAACAAGGTGCATTGGGCCATCACCGAAAGGCAGCCTGTTCTTCACCATCTTCCAGACCTTCATGAGTGGCCCTGGGAACGCCAATCTCCCGATTGGCAGCCTCGGAGCCACTCGGGAGAATGGCGTTCCCGGGACGTGGTACTTCGGCGTAGTATCCGCCGGACTTCTTCGATGTGGTCGAGGGCGAGGGCGAGGCCGGCAGGCTGTACCTGGAAGAGGACTTCAACCGCAGCCTCGAGATCGTCGAGCGCGAGCGGCGGCGGGTGCTGATCTTCATCGGCCAGATCGACCAGCGCGAGAAGACGCTGGTGTTCTGCGCCAACCAGGCCCACGCGCCGACCCGGCGGGAGATGGCCAGTGAGGGCGCGACGCGGTAGACGGGGCGGGTGTGGGTTCTATGTGGCTTCTATTTTCGCCAAACAGAAAGACCCCAGTAGTGCAACTGGGGCCTTTTCGTGCCGGGATTGGTGGCAAGGGGCGGACTTGAACCGCCGACACAAGGATTTTCAGTCCTCTGCTCTACCAACTGAGCTACCCCGCCACCTTGACGAGTATGGCGTACCTGCAGGGACTCGAACCCCGAACCTTCTGGTCCGTAGCCAGACGCTCTATCCAATTGAGCTACAGGTACACAACGGAATGCCAAGACCGGCCTAACTATAGGACGCGGTACCGTGCTTTCAAGCGTCACGGCACCAAAAAGCCGGGTGACGCAGAGCTTCGCTTTCCGGCGCCACGGGTTACACGGTACTGCACTCTCCCGCCGCGAGCGGTCGCGAGGCGCCATGGCCGCTGCAATTCCGGCTGGAGCGCCCCCCGCCGAGATGATCCTGGGTCCGTTCCGGCTCAGGGCTCCTGGGCCGCCGCGGCGGGGGTGGGCCCGGCCGCTGGCGGGAGTTGGTTGCAGAGGAAGCGGCACGTGGGGAAGGCAGAGCAGCCGTAGAAGGTTGTACCCCGGCGCCGGTTGGTACGCTGCAGCAGAGGCGCGCCGCACTCAGGGCACACCGCGTCGACGGGAACTGGCGCGGCAGGGGGCGCCTGCAAGCCGAGCGCTTCGACCTGGGCCGCGTAGCCCGGGATTTGGCCACCATACTTCGCAATAAGCTTCTTCAGGGCGGCCTGCTGGCGTTCCGAGAGTGAGCCCTTCTGGGTAAACTGCCTGGAGAGGGATTCGGCGAATTCCTTATCATCGAAGGTTCGGCGTCCCTGCTGCTTGGGCGGGTCCCAGTCACGGATATGGGACAGCAGGTCGATGATGGACTTCAGAGCGCCCTGTTCGGCGGGGTCGCCGGCGGCGGTAGCGGCCGGGGCGGCGGCCTCGATGCCGAGTTCGGCAGCCAAGGCGGGGAAGTCGCTAATCTGTGCTGAGTACTTCAGGATCAATCGCTTAAGTGACTGTAATTGCGCTGGCGATAGGCGTTTTCCGGCCTCGACATGACGTCGGAGCGAGGCATAGAAACGGGCATCGTCGAAGGTGCGGGCGCCACGTTTTGCGGGCGGTTCCCATTTCATCTTTTCGAGCAGTGCGATGAGTTTGGTGTCGGTTTCGTCAGGCGGCTCGATCGGGATGGCGGCGCGGGCTTCCTGGCTGGCGATCGCGGCGGTGACCGCCAGGCGGGCTCCCAGGCGATCGGACGCCTCGAGCAACGCCGGGCAGCGGCCGGCGTAGCGGGCGGCGAGTGCCAGCAGGGCCTTCCACTGCCGTTCCGACAGGCTCTTCTTCTCGTCACCGACCTGACGCAGGAGTGAGGCATGGAACTCGCGGTCGTCGTAGACGCGGCGTCCACGCGGGGTGGGTGGATCCCAGGCCAGGTCGGCGGGGAAGGCGCGCAGGAAGTCGGCGGCGAGGTCGGCGGCGGGGATGGCGGGGGTTTCATCGACCTTGACCCAGAGGCGGAAGCGCTCATAGAAGGCGGTCAGCATCTGGGTCCAGTTCAACTGTCCTTCCTCGACCTGGTCCAGTTTGGCCTCCATGTCGGCGGTAAAGCCGACATCAAACAGGTCCGGCATGCGACCGACCAGATAGTCGTTGACGTTGAGCCCCAGTTCGACGGCGAAGAGTTGGCCCTTCTCCTTGCGCACATACTCGCGGTCCAAGATGGTATTGACGATGGCCGCATAGGTGGAGGGGCGGCCAAGGCCATTGGCCTCAAGGGCTTTGACCAGAGTGGCCTCGGAGTAGCGCCGGGGCGGCTGGGTGAAGCACTGTTCACGGTCCAGCTTGAGGAGGGTGCAAGTGCTGCCGGCCTTGAGGTCAGGCAGCCGTCCGACCAACAGATTCTCCTCATCGTCGGTCTCAGACTCCTTGACGCTGTAGACGATCAGATAGCCTGGGAAGAGGGTCTCGCGGGCCGTGGCACGGAACAGATAGGCGTGGGTGAGATGGCTGCCGCGGGCCTCGATGTCGACCGCGTGGTCCATCTGCCTGGCCGCCTCCATCTGGCTGGCGACAAAGCGGTTCCAGATCAGCCGGTAGAGCCGCAACTGGGGAGCGCTAAGGAAGGGGGCGGCGAGGTCGGGCGTGCGTTGCACATCCGTGGGCCGGATAGCTTCGTGGGCCTCCTGGGCGGACTGGCGAGAGCGGAAGCGGTTGGGGGTGGCGGGAACGTAGTCGGCGCCATAGGTAGCCGCGACGTACTCGCGGGCCTGCTTCTGGGCCTCCTGGGAGACGGTCACCGAGTCGGTACGCATGTAGGTAATCAAGCCCACCGGTCCGCCCGGGCCCAGCTCGATGCCTTCGTACAACTGCTGGGCCACCTGCATGGTCTGTTTGGTAGAAAAGCGCAGGGCGCCGCCGGCCGCCTGTTGGAGAGTGCTGGTGATAAAGGGTGGCGGGGCGCTTTGGCGCCGGGGTTTGGAGGTCACCGCGGCGACCGCGAAGGTGGCCGCCTCGATCTCGCGGGCCAGAGCTTCGGCCAGAGCGCCATCCGGGATTTCTGGTTTGGCGCCGTCGAGTTGGGCCAAGTGCGTCTTGAGTTGTGCCTTAGCGTCGACGGTCTCGAAGAGCGCGTCGAGGTTCCAGTACTCGGTGGGCTTGAAGGCCTGGATTTCGCGCTCGCGTTCGCAGACCAGGCGCAGGGCGACGGATTGCACGCGGCCGGCGCTGGTGCCCTTGCGGACGTCGCGCCAGAGCAGCGGACTGACTTGGTAGCCCACCAGACGGTCGAGTACGCGCCGGGCCTGCTGGGCTGCCACGAGCGGTTCGGAGACGACTCCGGGGTGAGCGAATGACGCCTCGATGGCGGGGCGGGTGATTTCGTGGAAGGTAACGCGGTGGAAGCGGGCTTTGGGGGCCACCTCCTTAAGCATCTCGGCCACGTGCCAGGCGATGGCTTCGCCCTCGCGGTCGGGGTCGGTGGCGAGGTAGATATCGTCGGCCTTGGCGGCGGCCTTGCGCAGGTCGCCGACGACGCGCTTGCCATTGGTGGTCAGCACGTAGGCCGGCTGAAAGCCGCCGGCGACATCGACGCCGAGGGAGGCCTCGGGCAAGTCGCGCACGTGGCCCATGGAGGCCAGCACATGCATGTCCTTGCCGAGGAAGCGGCCGATGGTTCTGGCCTTGGCCGGGGACTCTACGACTACGAGGGCTTTACCCATCACTGTATGTCCGTTCTGCAAACGCTCTAGTGCGCTGACTGGGGACCGATCCGGGCCACCCGGCGCCCCGGCAGTTGCCGGACGCGATGGCGCATCTCGAGCCGCAGCAGGGCGCCAAGCACTTCCGCTGCTGGGGCGTCGGCAGCTCGTACCAGCTCATCAATGCTGGCTTCCGAGGTGCCGAGGAAAGCTAGTAATGTCTCTTCAAGGGCGGATAATTCCAGTACGACGGCGGGGGATTGTGTCGGCGGCGTGCTGGCGGGTTGTGCCGACGGCAAGGTCGGCGGAGGCATTCCGGGCAAGCAGGCAAATTCTTCGGCGATGTCTTGGAAGGTCTCGACCAGCTTGGCGCCGTCTTTGATCAGGGCATGGCAACCGCGGGACTGCGGCGAGTCCACCCGGCCGGGGACGGCGAAGACCTGTCGGCCCTGATCGGCCGCCTGGGAGGCCGTGATCAGCGAGCCCGAGGTGCCACCGGCTTCGATGACGACGGTCCCCAGGGTAAGGCCGGAGATGATGCGGTTGCGCATGGGGAAGGTCCGTTTGTCGGGATGGAAGAGCATGGGAAACTCGGAGACGAGGGCCCCGCCGTGTTCGGCAATCCGGCGGGCGAGGGGGACGTTCTCCTGGGGGTAGATGACTCCCAGGCCGCTGCCCAGCACCGCGACGGTACAGCCGTTAGCCTTCAGCACCGCCTCATGCACCACGGTATCGATGCCACGCGCCAGGCCCGAGACCACGGGCCAGCCGGCGTACACAGCCCCCAGGGCCAGATGTTCCGCCATCTGCATTCCATAGGGCGTGGTGTGGCGAGAGCCCACCATGGCGACGCCGTGGGCGCAACGGCGCAAGGCCTCCACGGCACCGCGGACATACAGGCACAGAGGGGGGTCATGAATCTGGGCCAGCAGCTCGGGGTAGTCGGGACTTGCCCGGGTCACGATCGAGACCCCGGCGCGCTCAGCCAGTTCTCGTTCGGCGGCCGGGTCGCAGATCCGCCTCCAGTCGGCCAGAACCGCGGCCAGCTTGCCGCCAATCCCGGGAACGCGGGCCAGTTCGGCCGCGGTCGCCGCAAGGATAGCCTCCGGGCTGTCGTACAGGCTGAGCAACTGCGCCACCCGCAACGGGCCGATACCCGGGACCAGGTTCAGCACCACGTAGGCGTCAACGGTATCCACCAGTCACCCCTTCCTTGCCCTGCACGCCATCCTTTGGAAAGGTTGCTCACGACTCGGCGTCAAGCCGCGGTTACAGTTTTAAATAAAGCACGCTTTTGTTAGCCTGTCAAGTTCGCTCCGTTTCCCAGTGGATGAGACTGGCGGGGAAAACCGGGCCGGACCTGCAGGTGCGCACGTACTCCCAGCCGTCGGGGGTATCGGCCTTGATCTTGACCACGCAGGCGAAGCAGGCGCCGACGCCGCAGCACATGGCGTGGTCGAGGCTGACTTCTGCCTCCAGGCCGCGGCTGCCGACGAGCTGGCAAACGGCCCTGAGCATGGGAGTCGGGCCACAGGCGATGACGAAGGGGTCCGGAGTGCCCTCCAGGGCCGGGGCGAGCAGGTCGGTCACGACCCCGCGGTGGCCGCGGCTGCCGTCGTTGGTAGCGAGGCGCACATCGGCGCCGAGGGCAACGAACTCGTCGACCAGCAGCAGGTCCTCGGCGCTGCGACCGCCCAGCAGGACCACGCAGGGCACGGGGCTGCGCCGGACAAAGAGAAAGGTGGCGGCGCAGCCGTAGCCTCCGGCCACGACAATGGGCGTCCGCCCGGGGGGCGGCACGGAATAGCCGTGTCCCAGCGGTCCCAGCAGGTCGAGGCAGGCGCCTGGGCCCAGGCCGGCCAGATGCGCGGTCCCCTCACCCACCGTCTTGTAGATGAGGCTCAGCGTTCCCGTCGCCGGTTCGACATTGAAGACGCTGAAAGGACGGCGCAAGACGTGGTGCTCGAGGGCGGGCAGTTGCACATGCACGAACTGGCCCGGCATGACGGCGGGCGCCATCTGCTCGGCCCGCAGGTCGACGCGGTAGTAGCTGCCCTGCAAACGCAGGTTTCGCAGGATGGGCGCCTTTTCCTGGCATCGGGTCATGAACTATTCTCGCTGGCTGAAGGTGGCGGTCGGCAGCGGTCCGCGCGGCTGGCTGCGGGCCCGTCAACACCGCCTATACCGAGGCCCGCGGGGCGTACCATAGCACGTCAGCTATCAGCCAACGCAAGGTGACGACTCAGGTGTAACTGCGTATCCTGCCTCAACGGGGCTGTGTACCCAAGCCCAGGGTTGGCCGCTACGCCGGACTACCCTAAGTGATCAAGGCAGCAGACCCAGTCTGCCCCAACGGGGTTGGGTCATGGTGCCAGGACGCAACCCCGTTGGGGTAGGAGGCCATGACCCCATGTGACCCAGGGTAGCGGCACCATGGCCGCAACCCTGGGCTCTGAGCCACAGCCCCGTTGGGGTAGGGCAACGCAAGAAGAGCGGACCTGTAGGGCCATTCGATATTATGCCTGGCCTCCAAGCCGGGGGCTTGGCTGAAGCCTGAACCCTAGGAGCCTGTCGGACTTTAGCCGAGACGTGGGCCGTGTCGCGTCCTGACATGCCCTAGGTGGCAACGGTTTCTCCGGAGGCCGTCCCTGGCGGTAACATTGCCACTCCCGGGGGGTTCGGCGGGCGACGTCCGACAGGCTCCTAGGACCTGAGCAGTCACCACCTACGGAACGGACACGCGCCCGCCTGAGGCGGGCCTCATTGCCGCGCTGCTTCTGCGAGGCTATGTTACACACTGGCAACGCTTCACGGTTCAACCTGCCCGTGTGGGCTCCGGGATTCCCTGCTATGAAGAGCGCTTACGAATTGGCCATGCAACGCTTGGGTGGCACGGCCTGTCAGTATACGGCCGAGCAGAAAGAGCAGCTTGCCGATCTCGACCGCCTCTACGAATCCAAGATCGTACAGGCTAAGTTCGGGGCGCAGGCCAGACGGTCCGGGGTGGGTGCGGATGCCGCGAAGCTGAAGCTGATCGACGACGACCTCGCCCTCGAGATCCGCTCTCTCGAGACCAAGCGCGAACGCCGCAAGGAAGAGCTGCGGACCACGTTCGCCGCTAACGGCAGCAAACCATGACCTCCAGGCGGACCCTGTAGCCATGTTCGTAGACCGCGCCAGAGTGATTGCCTGTGCCGGCGACGGCGGGGATGGTTGCGCCAGTTTTCGGCGCGAGAAGTTTCTGCCTTTCGGCGGACCCAACGGCGGGGACGGCGGGCTGGGCGGTTCGGTGATCTTCAGAGCTGTCACCAGCGAGCAGTGCCTGCAGAACCTGAAGTACCAGCAGCACTGGCAGGCGACCCGCGGCGAGCATGGCACCAGCAAGGACTGCAACGGGCGCCGGGGGGACAACTGCATCGTACCCGTCCCCATCGGCACCCTGGTTCGCGACGCCAACAGTGGCGAGCTGCTGGCCGATCTGACCGCGGAGAACCAGGAGTGCGTCGTCGCCCGCGGCGGCGCGGGTGGCAAGGGCAACCTACATTTCGTGACCTCGACCAACCGTGCCCCCCGCACCAAGACCGCGGGCGAGGCGGGGGAACGACGGACGCTGCAGGTCGACCTGAAAGTGGTGGCCGATGTCGGCCTGGTGGGCTACCCCAACGCCGGCAAGTCGACCCTCATCAGTGCTATCTCCGATGCCCATCCGAAAACGGCGCCCTATCCGTTTACCACCCTGCACCCCAACGTCGGCGTCGTACGCCTGGACGAACTGCGCCGCTTCACGGTAGCCGACATCCCCGGCCTGATCGACGGGGCGCACCTGGACGTGGGCCTGGGGCATGGCTTCCTGCGTCACATCGAGCGTTGCCGGGCCCTGTGCTATGTCCTCGACCTGGGCGGGGTGGATGGACGCGATCCGCTCGAGGACCTCGCGGCTCTGCGCCGTGAACTGGAGTTCTATCTGAAGGGCCTTAGCCGCCGTCCTGCCATCATCGTCGCCAACAAGATGGACCTCGAGGCCGCGCCGGACAACCTTCGGCGGCTGCGGGAACAGGAGTCGTTGCGCATCGTGGCGACCTGTGCCGAGCTGATGGAGAACCAGCCCGAGATCATCGAGGCCCTGCGCGAGCTCCTCGCCAGCTTGCCCGCCACCCCCCCGTCGGCGCCGCCGGCCGAGTCCCCACGCGGCGGCGACTGAGGCGCGTGAGGCGGGGTTGGCCGCAGGCAGGACGGGGACCCAGGATAAGCGGCCGCAGGCAGGCTGACAAGGGTCGGTCACAAAGAGGTATATGCCATGCCCAGCGAGGCATTCTTCAAGCTGGCGCCGTTTGCGCGGCGTGCGGGTGTGGCGATCACGGGCCGTGAGCGCCTGCACCGCTTCAGCAAGCAGCTCGTCTTTCTGTGGGTGACCGAAGACGCTTCGGAACGCACGGTCCGCGAGCTCCAGGGCGAGTTCACCTGCCCGCTGGTGCGCTTCTTGACCGCTGCCGATGTCGAGCGCGTGCTGGGCTTCCAGGGCACCAAGGTGGTCGGCTTCACCCAATCATCCTTGGCCACAACCCTTTTCCACGCCTGCCAGGAGAACCCAGTACAGGAGGACCAACCATGAGTGCAGGAACAGCGCCACGGCGGGTTGCAGTCCTAGGGGTCGGCGGCATCGGCAAGCACCACGCGAAGTGGTGGCATCTCGAAGGGGCCGAGGTCTGCGCCTTCCTGGGCCGGTCGCCGGAGAGTGTGGGGCGCGCCAGCGAGACCCTCAAGGGCATGTTCGCCTTCAGCGGCAGGGGCTATACGTCGCTCAGCGAGCTCCTCGAACAGGAGCGGCCTGACATCGTCGATGTCTGCACCCCGACCGAACTGCATTACACCCAGGCGCGGGCGGCGCTGCGAGCGGGCTGTGACGTGCTCTGCGAGAAGCCCTTCGTGTACGATGCCGAGCTGACCGCGGCGGAGATGATCAGCCAGGCCAAGGAACTGCTGGCGCTGGCGACCCGGAAGAAGCTCCATCTCGGCGTCTGCACCCAGTACGTCATCAACGCCCGCCTGTGCCTTGCCATCTGCCCTGAGCGTTTCCACCGGCTCGAGAGCTATCACGGCTACCTGGTCTCGCCCACGCGCGGCCGGGCGCCGGACCCGTCGCGCACCTGGGTCGACCTGGCGCCGCATATGCTCGGCGCCATCCAGATCGCCTGTCCTGAGGCGCGGCTGGACTGGAGCAGCCTGGATCTGGATTTCGCGGGCCACCGGGCCCGGGCGCGGTTCCGCCTCAGGCGCCCGGACGGCAGTTTCGTGAGCTGTGATGTCCACACCGACCATACCGATACCGAACCGAAGAACATCCGCCAGCTTACCTTCAACGGCTACACCTTCGACATTGGCGGCTTCAGCGATGCCGCCGGGGTGTTCCACGCCCGCATCCAGACGGCGGACGGAAGCTACGACCGCGAGGACGCCATGCGCCTGCTGATCCGTAGTTTCCGCGACGGCACGGCGGCAGTTCCCGGCCGTTTCGCCCTGCGTAACCTCGAATGGATGCTGCGCGTACTGGAGGCGGCGTCAGGAGCAAGGCCCGCTCATGCTGACCCTTGACGAGGCCCAGGCACTGACCTGCCGCGACTCCCGGCGCTTGACCGTACGCCGGCTGCGGACGGCGGACGCGGCGGCCCTGCAACGCTTCAACCGCGAGCTCTCGGAGCCCTCCCGCCGCTGGTTCCTGCCACACCCCTACGACGACGAGACGGTGGGCCGCGTCCTGCAGCGCTCGGAGGCGGGCGAGGATCTGACCCTGGGGCTGTTCGACGGCCTGCGCCTGGTGGGGTACTTCTTCCTCTGGTACGTCCGGCGGCGGGTGCCGCTGCTCGGCATCGGCCTGGTGGACGATCTGCAGGGCCAAGGACTGGGACGCCCCATGCTGGAGCTGCTCATCGCGCAGGCCCGGGCGGCGGGCTGCGAGGCCATCGAACTGACGACCATGCTCGACAACGACCGCGCCTTTGCGCTCTATCGCAAGGTCGGCTTTGAGCACTTCAAGGACGTCGAAAACCTGCAGGGTAACGGCGAGTGGGTGGTCGAGCGCGCCATGATCTACCGTCTGCAGCCCCACGCGGTGCCGATGCAGGAACCCCACCGGCCGCCGGTGTAGAGGGCAGGGCGGAGGCTTCACCTCCCGCCGTCGCGCCTGGCTCAGCTCAACACGCGGATCGTGGCGCTTGCGCTCGTGGGGGTGAAGGCCAGCAGCGTCGTGTCACCGTCCGCAAGGTAGGTGCCGTCACGAAACGCCGCCCGCAGCCCGGCCCGGCCCAGCGCGCGACCGTCAATCTCGACTCCCTTGGCCGCCAGGCCCTGCACGCGGAGGGTGAACTCAGGCACGCGCAACGGCAGCTCCAGGCGGATCGTCTCCTCGGCGCTGCGGCAGCTGGCCAGCTCCCTGGCGCAGGCGTAATCCGCGATCTCGCCGCAGGTCCGCCAGCAGGTACGTTCCCCCTGCGGGTCGAGGCCGCGCAGCCGCTCGACCACGGTCTTGAAGGCGCGGAAGCCACGCCGGTCGCCGTCATGCAGGCCGTAGAAGCCCTGCCAGTGACTGCACATGATGACTGGGGAGCCGTCGCGGATGAGTTCCGGCAAGCGGCCGCCGGAGAGGTCGGCGGTGATGTACTTGTCGGCATCCGCCTCGCCATAGCCGGTCCAGGAACCCGTCCAGTCGCTAGTCGAGGCGATGATCTCGCCGACCGCGCTGCCTGCCGCCCGGTCCGCATACCACACCGGCGTAGTGACGGGGCCGCTGGCGGCTACCTGCTGGAAGAAGAACGGCGTGGCTCGTCCCGTCACCGCGCGCACAGCGGCGCCGGCAACGCGAGCATAGAAGCTGAGGTTCTTGCCGCCGAACCCTCCCGGCGAGGTCACGCCCTGCGGCGGCAGGCCCACATTGCGCAGAATGCGACAGGCGGTAACGATGTACTCCGTGACCAGCTCTTCCTGGTCCTCTGGCAAGCGCGCCCAGTCGTACTGCTCCCAAATCCCAGAGGGCAAGGGCTTGCAGGTCGCGGGGTCGACGACCACCGAGTGCGTCAGCATTTCCGGGGTGATATCGAAGGCCGGGGCGATCAGCTCGCGACACATGCGCAGCCAACTCTCCTGCTGCTCACGGCTGAAGAGCGGCAGCCTTTCGTCGATCCGACCCAGCGCCCCGGGACATGGCACCAGCGAGAACTTGCCGCGCACCCCCTGCTGCCGGCACCACTCGAAGAACTCTCGGGTAAAGGACTCCGGATGCACCACCGGCACGTCCTCCCAGCGGCGCTTCTGCCCATCCACGGGATTGCGGTCACGCATCCAGAAGTAGCTGGCGTTGAGCAGGACCGTGGAGTCGTCTATGTTCAGCGACAGCGGCACACGATCCAGTGCGTGACGGGTGATTTCAACCTGCATGGCGCCTCCTTGACCTGGCCAACCCGACGAACGACGGCCGACTCGTCTGTATCCCGTTCACCTTAGGGCGCCACCGGGCGCTAATCCAGCGCTGGGGTTCAGGGCGGGCGCAGGTCAGTTCCGTAGGGGCTTCTGTTTCGATCGTCTCCGCCTCCGGCGAGCAAAACGGGTCACTTGACTCTTGGGGGAGAATTCCGGCGGGACGTGTCGCGAATGCCAGACGCCGCGGAGCGCTGAAAGCGCGGCCATTCCTCAGCCCAGGGCAGCGCCCTGGGAATGGAATCCCAAACGAGATTGAGCCCTGCAGGGGCGGCATACCGACAGTCCATGGGC
>CAILKC010000502.1 GCA_903834675.1 uncultured Victivallales bacterium
CCTTCCTGCCCATGACACACTCCCTTTGCTGTTGATTGCGTACTCCGCGGGCGAACTCAACCCGCCACGGCAAAGCTGCCCCGCGACGGCCAGGCATAGTGTAACGGCCAGCCGACGAAACGCCACCCCGGGAGTCGGCGCCAGGGCTGCAAGACTGCCTCCCGCCGGGCGGAATCCGATAAGAGGAAGACCGGCTGAAGCCGGGACTCCGAACCGGGACTCCGAACCGCACCGCCACCAGCGAAGCTGGTAGACAACACGCCCTGCCGCGGGACCTTGCTCCTTTCTGGCAGTTCTATGGCCTTCGCGGTACCTTCTTTTCGTGACCCTGGAAGGCAGGCGGATCCCGTGTGGACCGGCACGGTGCGCTAGGCCTATCCGGTCACGCCCTACCAGGGCGCGGCCAGCAGTGAGTTGTTCGGTGTACCGCCTTGAGGCGGAATCCGAAACGAAGAAGACCGGCTGAAGCCGGGACACCGAACCGGGAACACGGCAGAGCATCAGCATGTACAATTGGCGCAAGATTACAGAGGTCCAACGCCAGGAACTCCTGGCCCTGCGCAGGCAACTTCAGTTACCCTGGCACAGTCCGCCGCACCGAGAGGACGACACTGGGCTCTATCATCTCACTGCCGCCTGCTACGAGCACTGTCCGATCATTGGCACGACGCCCGAGCGCATGAGCGCGTTTGCCCAGGAGTTGCTGGCACTCCTGACCGGACTGGGTTGCGAAGTCCGCGCCTGGTGCATACTGCCGAATCACTACCATCTCCTTGTAAAGGCCAGTTCTGTCCTCGGTGTCATCGGCGAACTCGGCCGCTTGCATGGGCGCACGTCCTATCACTGGAACGGTGAAGAGCAGGCGCGTGGACGCCAGGTCTGGTGTAGGGCTGTTGATCGTGGTATGCGCTCCGAGGCGCACTACTGGGCGACGATGAACTACATTCACCACAACCCGGTGAAACACGGGTATGCAGTGCGCTGGCACGATTGGCCGTACTCAAGCGCGATTGAGTATCTTGCCGAGGTCGGCAAGGCGCGCGCCGCGGAGATCTGGCGGGACTATCCCATCCTGGACTATGGCAAAGGCTGGGATGATGTGTAGGAAGGTCCTCCGTTCGGTGTACCGCCTTGAGGCGGAATCCGAAAAGATGAAGACCGGCTGAAGCCGGGACACCGAACCGGGACACCAAACCGCACCGCCACCAAGGCTGGGATGATGTGTAGGAAGGTCCTCCGTTCGGTGTACCGCCTTGAGGCGGAATCCTAAAAGAAGAAGACCGGCTGAAGCCGGGACACCGAACCGGGCTGCGGAACGCGAGTCAACCGCACGTGCGCTCGCTATCTTCTTGAAGCCCAAAGCCGGCGCGCTTCGGTCTTGACTCCACTCCGCCGGGCTCCTATCTTCAAAGCCGGCGCCGACCCAGTGGCGGTGAGTAGCGCCGCCAAGGTGGCAATGGAGGACGTCATGGCAAGCACGCGGTGCGATGCGTATTTCGAGCGGATCTCGAAGGTGATGCCGTACGGCTCAAGCACGGCCTCGAAGGCGGCGCTGTACCGGCCCGAGGAACCGGCGCTGGTCGAGCGCGCGGCGGGGTGCCGGGTCTGGGACGTGGACGGTCGCGAGTTCATCGATTTCCGTAATGGACTGGGGCCTATAACCCTGGGCTACGGTTATCCGGCCGTGGATGCGGCGGTGCGCGAGCAGCTTGAGCGCGGCATCGGGTTCAGCCATCCGCATCGGCTGGAGTGCGAGGTCGCCGAGTTGCTGACCACGGTCATCCCCGGCGCCGAACAAGTGCGTTTTCTGAAGACGGGCGGAGAGGCCAACGCGGCCTGTTTCCGTTTGGCGCGGGCCTTCACGGGGCGCGAGCACATCGTGCAGATCGGCTACCATGGCTGGCTGAACAGCCTGGCGGCGGGCGGGCAGTACCGGCCCGGGGTGACGGCGGCGAGTGCGCCCGCCGGGGTGCCGGTGGGTCTGGCGGCCGTGCACCACAGCGCGGGCTGGAATGATCTGGCGGAGGTGGAACGGCTGTTTGAGCTGCTGCCGGGCCAGATTGCGGCCGTCTGCGTGGCGGCCAGCTACGCCGACATGGCCGCCGGCGCGACCTTCTACCCCGCCCTGCGGGCACTCACCCGCAAGCACGGCGCGCTGCTCATCTACGACGAGATTGTCACCGGCTTTCGGATCGCGTTGGCCGGGGTGCAGGAGTACTTCGGCGTGACCCCGGACCTCGCGGTCTTTGCCAAGGGCGTAGCCAACGGCATGCCGCTGAGCGTGTTCTGCGGCAGGCGGGAGGTGATGAGCCTGTGCGACCGCGGCGGTCGCACCGTGATCTCCTCGACCTATGGGGGCGAATGCCTGTCGCTGGCGGCGGCCAAGGCGGTGATCTCGGTGTACCGCGAGCAGGATGTTGTCGGACACCTGTGGCGGCAGGGCGAGGCCATGTGGGGCGGGGTCAACCGGCTGTGCGCGCAGTACCAGGTGCCGCTCGCCCTGCGCGGTTTCTGGCCCTGCCCGCAGTTCACCCCGCAGGCCGGGGCGCCGGCGGACCTGCTGCCGCGGCTGTTCCGTGCCGCCTGTCGGCATGGGGTCGTGTTGTACAATGTCTCGTATGTCAATTTCAGCCACCAGGATGCGGACGTGGCCGAAGCCCTCGAACGCCTGGAAAGAGCCCTGCGCGACCTATGATTATCGATCTCCACACCCATGTGCCGCCGGAATCCGAGTGGCCGCTTTTTCTGCAGCACTGTCGTGACAACGGCGTGACCCTGGCCGTGACCTCTGGCCTGGGCTCCTGGGCCCGCTATCCGGACGAAGCCGACATCCGCCGGGCGAACGACGAAGCGTGCCGTCTGGCGGCCTTCTCCAAGGGGATGGTGTTGTGGTTTGCCTATCTGAATCCGCAGAACGACGATGGGTCGCTGGAGCTGCACCGAGCCGTGGCGGCCGGGGCCTGCGGGGTCAAGCTCTGGGTGTCGTTGAAAGACCCCGCGACCGGCAGTCTGGAGCGGCTGCCGCCGCTGCTCGACGCCGCCCAGCGGCGGCGCCTGCCGGTGCTCATTCACACCTTTCAGCGGGTTGACGACAACCTGCCCGGCGAGATCACGATGGCGGAGTTTGCCGAGCTGGCCCGGCGCTTTCCCGAGCTGCCGATGATCGCGGCCCATGCCGGCGGCAACTGGCGGCAGAGCCTGGGGCTTCTGCGGGGGCTGCCCAACGCCTTCGTCGACGTCTGTGGTGGCTATCCTGAGACCGGCATGGTCGAGGCCCTGGTGGCGGACCTGGGCGTCGAGCGCGTGCTCTACGGCAGCGATGCGCTGGGACGCTCGTTTGCCTCGCAGATCGCCAAAGTGACGATGAGCTCGCTCTCCGCCGCCGACCAGGACCTCATCCTGGGGGGCAACAGCGCCCGTCTGCTCGGCCTCAGCGACGCCCAGCTGGCCACGGCGAAGCACAGCGCCGCGGCTCTGCCCGCCAGTGCGAGGCCCGGCATGCCCGCCTTGGACGAGGATCATTTCTGCTTCTCCGGGCACTGGCCTTTTCGGCGTAGTTCCTGCGCCACCCCCAGCGACCTGGCGGCGGCGCTGCCGGGCGCCGGGCTGCGTCGCGCGTTCGTGGCCGACGCCGGCAGCGTCTATGCCCTGGATGTGCTCGCGGCCAACCGTGACTTTGAACGCGCCGCCCGCGGGCTGGCGCCCCTGGCGCCCCTGGCGAGCCAGGTCCCTTACGCCCCTAACTGGCGGCCGGTGCTGAATGAGGCTGTCGGGCGCTTCGCCGGCGGCATCCTCTATCCCTACCTGCACGCCTGGCGGCTGGACGATCCCGCCTACGCCGCCTTCTTCGCGGCGGCCGCCGCGGCGCGCTTCCCTCTCTGGATCAACGCCTGCACCGCCGATAGCCGTTTCCGCCACCGCGGCACCGCCTGCCGCGACGTCAGTGCCGAGGAGTTGGTGCGTTTTGTGGGTTCGGCGCCGCGCAACGCCTACGTGGTGCAAGGCGCCGGGCTGGGGCTGATCAAGGCCTGCCTGGAGCAGTGTCCGGCCGCGGACCAGGTCCGCTTCGAGATCTCGCGTCTGACCGACAACTCCACCGCGCTGACCAGCCTCGTGGCGCGCTTCGGCTGGGGGCGCCTGGTGTTAGGCAGCGAGTTCCCCTTCCGCGACCTGCGCACCGTGCTGTCGACGGCGCGGGTCCTCTGCGGGCCGGCGGAGGCCTGAGAGGGCGACGGCCGCTGACGCCTGGGTACAGGGCGAGCCTCAGACGGCCAGCAGGCGCAGGAGGCGAACGGTGCGGGTAGGCACGCCTTCAAGGTCGGGATTGACCGTCACCGTCGCCACCGCCACCGGCTCGACCCCGGCCTGCGGCGCGAAGGGCCTCCCCGCATCTGCCACCAAGACCAGGACGCCCCGCTCGACCCAGGCGCGCAGGGTCAGCAGCAGGCGCCGGGCGGGCTCCCTCTCGTAGAACAGGTCGCCGACCAGGACCACCTCAGCGGGCAGCTCGGCGCCGGGCTGGGTCAGGTCGTTGGGGTCGAGAGTCAGGCTGAGTCCGTTGGCCTGGGCGTTGCAGTGAGCGAGGTGCAGCGCGACCGGATCGATATCGTTGGCGGTCACCTGCGCCGCCCCGGCCCGGGCCGCAGCCAATCCCGCCGCCGCCCCGCCACAGCCCAGGTCAAGCACCCGTTTTCCGTGTACATAGGCGGGGTTGGCCAGCAGCACCCGGCAGAGGACGACGGCCGCCGGCCAGGGCACCGCCCAGTAGGGGACCGGCTGCACCGCGTTCGTCTCCCGCTCCCAGGCCTCCCAGAGAGCAAAGACATCCGCGGCCAGGTGGAGGCGCAGCGGCGAAGCCGACTCCACGGGGGCCAGCGGCGCATAGCGCGCCAAGAGTTCGGCGGAGGGCAGGTTGGGGGGATGGAGCATGGGGTGTGGCTTCTCCGCAGGTGGCGAATCGGGGTTCCTTTAGTGCTATAGTGTAAGCTGCCATATGATGCTGCTGGCGCCAGCGCTGGTGGGTCGGAGCTCGGGTCGCGCGCCGGGAATTCGAAGGAGCGTGCCATGCCAAAGAGTCTTCGGCGGTTCACCCTGATCGAGTTGTTGGTCGTGATTGCGATCATCGCGATCCTGGCGGCGATGCTGTTACCGGCTCTGGCCAACGCCAGGGCCAAGGCACGCCAGATCGGTTGCGTCAACCGCCTCAAGCAGATGGGCACGGTGCTTTTCCTCTATAGCGACAACCATGACGAGTGGATGGCCCCGGCCTACATCTTCACCGACGCGCGCCCTTACTGGTATCAGAAAGGGTTCGACATGAGCCCAGACACCTTTTCCAACCCGACTTCCAGCGGCGTCCTTACGGCAGCGAATCCGTCCTGTCCCAGCATGGAGGAGACCCTGCCCAGTGCCGTCTACGGCGGTTACAGCATGAGCCGCGTGACCGGCGCCTGGTATTCCGGGGCAACCCCAAACACCAGGCAGTCCAGGATGGGCGAGTTCACCTGGCCCAGCCAGACCCTGTGGGTGTGCGACGGATACTATGGCCATATGTGCGAGTACGTCTGGACCACGTTGGACCCAGCCTACGTGAACGAGAAGCCGCGTTTCCGGCACGCATTGGGCCTGAATAGTCTCTTCATCGACACCCATGTCGGCTACCAGAAATACACCCTGAGTGGAGCCGTCGTCAGGTGGGTGCCGTGAGGCGGATGGCCCGTCCCATAACCACTTACCGCCAATGTACCGCAGGCGTGAGTCAAGATGCGCTTAGCGCCACCGCATGAGAAGCTACCGCGCGCGTGCTACACCAAGGCCAGCGTGCCGCCGCTCGAATTGCAGGCCGAAAGGCGAGAGGAGCGCACTATGCAAGAGAGTCGGAAACAGAGTCTTGCGCGCCTGGGAACACGGCGCGGGCCTGATCATCAGGGATCCCCACGGGTCGCGCCCCCGGCCGCCGTGGCCATCAGGGGCCGCCGAACCGGCGCAACGGCTGGCGCCTCCCCTCGCCCTCGCCGCCGGGCGCAGGGGTTCACCCTGATCGAGTTGTTGGTCGTGATTGCGATCATCGCCATCCTGGCGGCGATGCTGTTGCCGGCTCTGGCCAACGCCAGGGCCAAAGCCCGCCAAATCAGTTGCGTAAACCGCCTGAAGCAGATGGGAACGGTGCTGTATCTGTACTGCGACAACTACAACGAGTGGATGGCCCCGGCCTACATCTACACCGACGCGCGGCCGACGTGGTACGAGAAGGGATACGACATGAGCCAAGACACCTTCTGCAACCCGGCTATCAGCAGCGGCCTCACCGCCGCGAATCCGCCCTGTCCGGGCATGCAGGAGGCCACGCCCAGTGCGGGGTATGGCGGTTACACCATGAATCGCGTGCTGGGTGCCTGGTGGTCGACGTACACGGAGGGAAGCCCCAGCAGGATTGGTGAGTTCACGCAGCCCAGTGCGACGCTGTGGATGTGTGACGGATACTATGGCTTTGTAAGCTCGTTTCTCTGGGGAACTCTGGATCCGCTATATGTAGATCAGAGGCCGTTTTTCCGCCATGCCGGCGGCACCAATATCCTCTTCATGGACACCCATGTCGGCCATCAGAAATACACCCTGAGTTCGGCCGTCGTCCGGTGGGGAAAGTGACGTCCGGCGCGCGCCGGCTTACCGTTCCGAGCCACGGCGCCTGAGAGCCCCTCAGTGCGCCTTCAGCCCTGCCGGCACAGGCGCGCCGCGAACATGGCATCGCAGTCGCCGTCCCAAGGCCAGGTTTGCATGACCCCGTCGGTTGGTTCCCCGGTCAGCGGGTGCTTGAAGGGCTCCAGGCGGAAGGCGGGGGCCTGCGCCAGGAAGGCCTCAACGACGGCGCGGTTTTCATGGCGAAACATGGAACAGGTGGCATAGACCAGCACGCCCCCCGGGCGCACCGCGCTGCTGGCATTGGCCAGGAGTCGGCCTTGCAGCTCGGCGAACTCCGCCAGTTCCGCCGGGCGTCGGGTCCAGCGGGCGTCGGGATTCCGCCGCCAGGTCCCCGAGCAGGAACAGGGCACATCAACCAGCACGCCATCGAAGTTGCCCTTGCGCTCGGGCAGCGCTTTGCCCTTCCACTCGCGGACGCGGATGTTGGGGAAACCGCCGCGGCGGGCTCGGCGGCGCAGGTCCTCGAGTTTGTACTCGCTGATGTCGGAGGCCGTCACCGAGCCCTTGCCCGCCATCAGGTCAGCTAGGTGCAAGGTCTTACCGCCGGCGCCGGCACAAGCGTCCCACCAGCGCTCTCCCGGCCGCGGAGCACAGACGTGGCCAATGAGCTGGGAGGCCAGATCCTGCACCTCGATGCGCCCGCTGCGAAATGCCTCGAGCGTGCGCAGGTTGACGCGGGGCGGCGGGGTGTGCAGAGCCCGAGACAGTATCGGGTGGGGTTCGACCTCGACCCCCGCGGCGCGGAGTTCGCAGACCAGGGCTTCCAACGCGGTGGATTGCGCCCGCAGCCAGACCGGCGGGCGGCGCTGGAGCCATTCCAGCAATTCCGCCGTGGGCCGGGGACAGTCGAACTCCGCAAAAGCCCATTCCGGCAGCAGACTGGGCAGACTGGGTTCGGCCCGGCCCGCCGGAAAGAAGGGGGCGAGCAGCGCAGCGCGCTGAGGGAGGGTCATCTCCGGGTCGGCCGCGGTCACGGTCTTGGCCTGCGGCAGGGCGGTGCCAAGCCAGAGCTGAGCGGCAGGCGGGACCTCGCCGCCCTCCAGCACCCAGGCCGCGCCGAGCGCGGGAGCCCAGGCGACGGGCGCGGTATGCGGCGGTTCTTCGCTGCCTTTGCCCTGCTGGCGCTCCGCCACGGCAACGCGGAATCCAGCTGGCGCGAGGGCGCCGATCCAGCCCCACCAGCGCAGGAGGCTAAAGACGGTTTCGCTGATCAGGCGGCGATCCCGTGAGCCCAATTGCCGTTGCTCACGCAGCAGGGCCCCCAGGGCGCGGTCGGCCGGCCGCCCCAGGCCGAGGGACTGCCAGAGGACGTCGGCACAGGCCACGGCGCTGACCGTGGCCTGGGTGTTCAGCCGGGCGGGCGGAAGCGGGTTCATACGGACTCCTTGTCGGCCACGCCGCCAGGACTGGCGCTGACCAGCGTCAGCAGGACCAGCTCGGGGGGGCAGAAAATGCGGCGGCGCAGCAGGCCGGCGCCCGTCTCGCCGGCGCCCGAGGTGATGTAGAGCAGGGCGCCATCCCGGTGACGTCGCCAACCCTGGTCGAACTGTCGCCAGAAGCGCGATGAGGTGAACAGCGCTCCGAGGCCGGGCACGCGGTACTGGCCGCCGTGGGTATGGCCGCTGAGAACGAGGTGCCCCAGAAAGGTCCCAGGACAGTCCCCGATCAGATCCGGATTGTGGGTGAGGGAAACGACGGTCCTGCCATCCTGCGCCGCGACCGCGATCATCCCGAGGTCGGGGACCCCGTGGCGCTCGTCGTCCAGGCCAACGATAGCGGGGGCGCCGGGGTCCTGAGCGGGGGCCCAGACCTCGTTCTCGAGGTACACAAAGCCGGCCTGCCCATAGCGCTCGCGCCAGAACTCGCGCTGCAGCCAGGTGCAGGCGCTTTCGCGGTTGCCCCGTACCGCGATGCAGGCGCAGCCCGCCCGCAGCGTGGCCAGATGGCTGAGGGCGTCGGGCAGGTGGAGCAGGTAGGCCGCCAGGTCGCCACCAAAGAGGACCACGTCCACCGCCGCCGCCTTGACGCTCTCTACCAGCCGCTGGAAGCGCCGGGCCGGCTCACCGTCCCAGTGCAGATCAGAGAAGAAGGCCAGGCGGAAGGGACGATCGAGAGAACCGGGAAGCGGCACGGTGAAGCGACGCACAACGAGGTCGGGGTCCAGGCGCTCGCAGGAGCCGCCCAACGCCAGGCGCGTCCAGTACGGGTCGTGAGGGATGAACCTCATCCGGAGATCGCCCGTTTCAACGGCCCTGCTCCAGGCGCGCCGCAAAAGCCTCCGGCAGGCCCGCCGCGCGAATGCGGGCTTGCGTATCGGCGATGTCGTAGGGGACCCGGAACAGGTGTACCTGCCGGGTCTCCAGCACGTAGGTCACGCAGGAGGCGCGCGGGTCGCGGTCGCGGGGCTGGCCAACACTGCCGATGTTGACCATGATCTTGGGCGCTTCGGGGATGACCCTGGTCTGCAGGTAGTCGATCATCGGGGCCAGCTCGCCACGGTCCACGGCGAGCAGCGGGACGTGGCTGTGGCCGCAAAAAGCCAGGGGCGCATCCTGGTGGGCAAAGTTCTGGATCAGCGATTTCTCGTTGGCACAGTAAACCCAGGGTTTGGGGCCGAAGGCGCCATGGACGACGCTGAAGTCCTCGGCAGCGATGCGCATCGGGCGCTGGGACAACCACTTGAGGTCGTCCATGGACAACTGGGTCTGGGTCCACTCGATGGATACCTTGACGTCCTCCCGGAGCTTCTCCATGCGGGAGTTGAGCAGCATGGTAACGTACTGGTCATGGTTGCCGAGCACGCAGGGCAGTTCGCGCTGGCGGATGGCCTGGACGCATTCTGCCGGGCTGGGGCCATAGCCGACGATATCACCCAGGCAGATGATGACGTCGCAGGCCTCGTCGTCCAGCTTGCCCAGGACGGCCTGCAAGGCGCCGTAGTTCGCGTGGATATCGCTGAGCAAGCCAACCTTGGTCATGGTCGCGCTGTCCTCGCCTGTCAGGGGTCCACTCTGGTGGGCAGTTCTCGACCGCTACGGCCCACCGGGCCGCCGCCGTTGCAGGCGTTACGGCGCGACCGTGAGCGCTGCTGGCGTTCACCCGGCCGCCGGGTACAGTACTCGCTTTGGCGACGATGGCAACCGGGCTGGTCGGCCAGGGGCGCATGTCTGGTCCGACTGTAGGTTGGCACCTGCGGCGGGGCGGACCGACCGAGGGGTGAACCGCGGGCCTGATGCGAGTGTTCAGGTTCAGCAGTGAGAGAGTTCAAACCATGCCACGACGGCTTCGATTCGGCCTGGCGGGGGTCCTGATAGCCGCCTTCTTTGGCGTCTTCTTTTTCCTGCCCATTGCGCAGGTTCTGCGCGGCGGGTTGACGGACGCGGAAGGCCGGTTCACGCTGGTGTTCCTGCTGGAGGTATTCCGCCATCCCCTGTACCTCGAGGGCCTGCGCAACTCGTTTCTGATCGCGCTCTGCACCACCACCCTGTCCGTGGCCATTGCGCTGCCTCTGGCCTGGCTCGCGGACCGCTTCGACTTCACCGGCAAGCGCTGGCTCAGCGGCGCCCTGTTACTGCCGCTGATTCTACCGCCCTTTGTGGGGGTGCTGGGCTTGCAGTGCATTTTCGGTTACCAGGGCGCCGTGAATGCGTTGCTGCGCCAGCTCGGGGTGCTGGGACCGACGGTGGCGATCGACTGGTTCGCCAGCGGTTTCTGGGGGGTCGTGCTGCTGGAGGCCTTGCACCTGTACCCCATTCTTTTTCTCAACGCCGCGGCGGCCTTTGCCAATGTCGACCCACAGCTGCTCGAGGCGGCCGCCGACTGCGGCTGCGTGGGCTTCCGCCGCTTTCGCCGCATCACCCTGCCCCTGATCATGCCGGGGGTGTTTGCCGGCTGCACCCTGGTCTTCATCTGGTCGTTCACGGAGTTGGGGACGCCGCTGATGCTCCAGTACGAGCGCGTCACCGCGGTACAAGTTTTCGATGGCATCAAGGAGATTGGCGACAACCCGCTCCCCTACGCGCTGGTGATCGTGATGATGACGGCGGCAGCGGCGCTGTATGTGCTGGCGAGGGTCGGGTTCGGGCGGCAGGCCTATGCGATGACCTCGAAGGCGGGCGTGGCGGCCCGGCAGACCCGTCTGCGCGGCGGCAAGGGCCTGGCGGTCGCGGCGGTCTTTGCGCTGTTTGTGGCGATCGGCGTCTTGCCGCACCTGGGCGTGATCGGGCTGTCCCTGAGCCGGTCCTGGTATCGTACGGTGCTGCCGTCGGGGCTGACGCTGGAGCACTTCAGCGCGGCGCTCGGGCATAACCTGACGGTGCCGAGCATCCTGAACAGTGTGCGCTATGCCAGCTTGGCGGTGGTGCTGGCGATGGTGCTGGGGATTCTGATTGCGGTGGTGGTGGCGCGCGGCAAGGGCCGCCTGGCCTGGGCGCTGGACAGCCTCAGCATGCTGCCCTTGGCAGTGCCGGGCTTGGTGCTGGCCTTCGGCTACCTCGCCATGGCCCAGAAGGGACGGCTGTTCGCGGCGCTCGATCCTGTCACCAACCCGACCGTGCTGCTGGTGATTGCCTACGCCGTGCGCCGCCTGCCCTACGTGGTCCGCGCCGCCGTCGCCGGCCTGCAACAGACCAGCGTGAGTTACGAAGAGGCCGCCGCAAGTGTCGGCGCGGGACCGTTGACCTGCTTTCGCCGCATCGTCGTGCCCCTTATCGCCGCCAACCTGATCGCCGGGGGCATCCTCGCCTTCAGCTTCTCGATGCTCGAAGTCTCCGACTCGCTGCTGTTGGCGCAACGGTCGCTGTATTTCCCCATCACCAAGGCGATCTACGAGTTGACGATGCTGTTGGGGCAGGGCCAGGCGCTGGCGGCGGCGCTGGGGGTCTGGACCATGGTATTCCTGGGCGCCTCGCTGTTTGCCGCATCGTGCCTGCTGGGCAAGCGCCTGGGGGCGCTGTTCCGGGTGTGATTGCCGCCCCCCGGGCGCCGGGGCCCGGCAAGGATGGACATGGAGTAACGGGAACATGATGAGAAACCAACCCTTCACCGCCGCCCTTTGTGGCCTTCTCTTCGCCCTCTGCGGCCTGCCGCGCGCCGGGGCGCAGGACGACACCTTGCAGAAGACCACGGTCGTCGCCGGAGATGCCCCCGCGACGGGCGTCTGGTTCCAGGACATCCAGGCGCCGCTCGCGCTGACAGACCCCGAGGCCTCGGCTCTCTGCCAGGCCATCTACAGCGGCCTGCAACGCGGCGTGACCCCGGCCCCGGCGCTCGGAGCCCGGCCCGGGGCGGACCTCCCGCGCGCCTTCTTCCTCTCCTGGAGCGATGGCAAGACCTCGGCGCGGACGCGCCTCGGCGTCGGGGCTTCGGCGGCGGCGGCGTTGCGGGAAGTCTGCCGCCAGGTCGGCGAGAGTACGCCCTCGCCCCGGAGCCTGGCCTGGCTCAAGCTCGACATCGTACAGCGCGGCGAAGCGGCGGCTAACTTCAGTCCACGCGCCAGTCGGCTACCGCTGCCCAGCCTCTTGGGACTCACCTTCGGCCCCGCCGCGGGATTCGAGTTCCTGCCCGAGCAACTGGTGGTTTGGGAGATGGTCAACTCCCTGAACCAGATCAACGTCAACAGCCTCAGCGAGCGTGTCATCGGCCAGGAGCATGGGCGCTACCTCTCCGCTCAGGAGCAGCTGGCGGAAATGGGGCGCTGGGCGGCGCTATCGAACTACACCGGCGGGCAGAAAGTCTGCCTGTTCGAGACGCAGTCGTACTTCTATGATGGGAGCGCCTGTACCCCCCTCTTCCGGGGGCACCCGCTTTACGGCAACGTCTCGGTCGAGGAACTGCGCCGGGCGGCCATTGGGGCGGGAGACCGACTGGTGGAGTATGGCACCGACCGGGGGCTGTTCGAATGCACCCTGCCGGAATGGGAACTGGGCAAACCTCAGGAGCCGGAGCCGCGCGACTACGCCGTCGCGGTGCTGGCCCTCGTGCGTCTGCAGCAGGCCACCGGCGAGGCCCGCTACCTGAAGACGGCAGAGCGTGCCGTCGCCTGTATCGCCGCCGCGGTCCGGCCCTATGGCGGCACCCCCATAGCTGGGTGCCTGCCAGAGCTCGAGCGCGTCGACGCCAAGGCCGGCGTCGAAGCCCAGGCACGGCTATCCCTCACCGCAACCAACGCCCTGGCCGTAGCCGCCCTCTGCGAGTTCAGCGTGGCCGCGAAAACCGAGGCGTACCACGGGGCCCTGGCCATGCTCGCCCAGCACCTGGTCCTGCAACTTCAGCCTGATGGCTCCGTCCTGGAAGCCCGTGAATTCCCCTCACAACGGCTCGCCGCCGTGCCCGATACCGAGGCCGCCGCCACCAGCCTGCTCGCCTTCACCGAGTTGTACGAAACCGTCGCGCGCGAGGTCTTCCTAACCCATGCCAAGAACGTCGCCGCCCGCCTGCGCAAAACCGCGCTCGACGACGCCGCGATGGACACCCTGCCGCGTGATGTCTGGCTCATGGAGGCCCTCGACCGGCTGTTCACGTTCACCCGTGACGTTAGTTTGAAAGTGCCCGTGAGCCGATTGGCGCTCGCCGCAGCCCTCGACCAAAGCCGCACGGTGGACTTCGCCGACGGCTACGGCGCCGTGGGCGACCGGATTTCGGCCCTCCCGGCCGCGGACCGTTCCCGGCTGATCGCCGTCGGCGCCCGGCTGCTGCGCGACCTGGGACAGACCGAGGGCCTCGATAACCTGCTCGGCGACGCCCGCCCGTTTGTGCTGTTCCAGATGCAGACCCTGATCACCCCACCGACCGCCATGTATTTTCCCGAGCCGCAGCGCTACCTGGGGCTCTTCCGCGACCACGTGCTCGATGTCGGCTTTGAACTGCGCGGTCAGGCCGCCGAGATTCTCAGTATGCTCTCCCTGGTGCGCGTGCTGGAACGCCTCGGCCGCAACAACCTCCCCGAAGACAACGCGGTGCAGAAAAGCCTGGCCGAAGCCCGCGCCCTGGCGACGCGCTGGCCGCGTACCCTCACCCCGGCAGTGGCCGCCAGCGCGGCACAGGCCGCCCCAGGCCAGACTATCGAGTTCCACGACGGCGGCAGCCAGACGCTCACCGTGCGGCCTCGCACCGGCAAAGGCAAGCTGCGCAAGAACGAATCTCCCTTTGTGCCGGTTCAGCCCGTCAAACGCTGAGCCGCCCCCAGAATGCCGACTCTCCAGGAAAGGCTAACGGCGTGAAGCTCTCCCGAATCCGCTCCCTTCTCTTCCTCTGCCTGCCGACGCTCCTGGCCGCCGACGACTGGCCCCAGTGGCGCGGACCCAACCGCGACGGCGTCTGGAACGAGACCGGCCTCATCGAGCGTTTCGCCGGGCCGCAGGTGCCGCTGCTCTGGCGGGCCGAGATCTCCAGTGGCTACAGCGGACCCACCGTGGCCGCCGGCCGCGTCTACGTCAGCGACCGCGTGGCCACGCCCACCGAGGTCGAGCGCATCCTCTGCTTCGACGCCCTGACCGGGGCGCCGCTCTGGCAGCACGCCTACGATTGCGCCTACGGCACCGTCAGCTACAAAGCCGGACCGCGCGCCGCCATCACCCTCCACGCTGGCCGCGCCTATGCCCTGGGAACCATGGGCCAGCTGCATTGCCTCGATGCGGTCACAGGTAACGAGCTGTGGGCCAAGGATATGAATGCCCTCTACAGCCTTCGTATCCCGGTTTGGGGGATCTGCGCAGCGCCGCTGATTGAAGGACCGCTGGTAGTGCTGCTCGTCGGCGGCAAGGACAACGCCTGCGTCGTGGCTTTGGACCGCCTCACCGGTGAGGAGCGCTGGAAGGCGCTGGCAGACCGCGCCTGCTACTCGGCGCCGATCGTCATCAACCAGGCCGGCAAGCGCGTGCTGGTCTGCTGGACCGCGGAACGGGTCGTCGGGCTCGAGGTCACCTCAGGGCAGTTACTCTGGGCACAGGCCTTCCCCGAACCCAGCCGTATCATCGGCGTCGCGGACCCAGTCTGCGATGGTAACCGACTCTTGGTGAGCGACTTCTGGGAGGGGTCGCTGATGCTTGGACTCAACCCCGACAAGCCCGAGGTCACCCGGTCATGGTACCGCAAGGGCCAGAGCGAACGGCAGACCGACGCCTTGCACGCGCTGGTGGTCACGCCCTATTTCGCCGGCGATTACCTCTATGGAGTCGACAGCTACGGCGAGCTGCGCTGCCTCAAGGCCGCCACCGGCGACCGCGTCTGGGAGAACCTCGAACTGCTGCCGAAAGAGCGCTGGGGCGTGATCCACCTGGTCCGCAACCACGACAAGGTCTGGATGTTCACCGAAAAAGGCGAACTGGCGATCACCACCCTGTCACCCGCCGGCCTGCAGATCCTGAGCCGCGCCAAGCTCATCGAGCCGACCAAGGAGCAGCACCCGCGTGGCGTGGTCTGGACCCATCCGGCCTTCGCCAATCGGCACGTCTACATCCGCAACGACCGCGAACTCGTCTGCGCCAGCCTGGCGGCGCTGGCAGCGCAGGCGCCCTGAAAAAGGCGGCCCGGCGGCCCGGCGACATGACCACGACGAAGAGGAGTCCTTCATGCCAACCCACGAGACCCTGACCGAACGGCGGCTGCTGGAATTCATGGGCGGACTCGACATCATGACTGCCATGAACACCTGCCGCCCGAGACCGTGCGCACCAGCCAGCCCCAGGATGTCTTCACCCTGGTCTCGCACTACTGCCGGCACGACCTCTTCTCCGCCGGCATGGACCGCGAGGCCTACTGCGGCATGAATGTCTGGGGCGTGTCCCGGCCCACCTACGAAAGCCTGTTCAACCCCGCCCTCCCCCTGGAGCAGCGTTGGACCCTCTTCCAGCCTTGGTGGGAGACCATCCGACATGGCTCCTACGCCCGCGCCGCTATCCTTACCGCCAAGCTCGTCTACTGCGTGGACCGCATCGACGAAACCACCTACCACGAACTCTCAGAGCGCATCGCCGCCGAAAACACCCCGGGGATTTACGCCCGTATGCTCGGCGAGCGCTGCCGCATCCTGGCCGCCCTGACCCAGTGCGGCCGGATGGACGTGGGCCCACTCCTGGTGCCGATCATGCCCGCCGGGACACTGGCCGAGGTCGCGAGCCGCGATGCTGTCGAAAAACTGGCCGTGGGCCTGGGCGAGGCCATGCCTACCGACCTCGATGGATTCCTGGCCATCGTGCGTAAACAGGTGACCGCCTGGGCCGCAAACGGCATGGTCGGACTCAAGTTCATGTCGCGCCGCTATGCCCCCCCGGATGCCAAGGCCGCCGACGACGCCTTCCGCCGCGCCTGCGGCGGCCAGACGCTGAGCCCCGAACAGCGCCACACCTTGCAGAGCCATCTCACCCATACACTGCTCGACCTCTGCGGCGAACTCGATCTCGTCGCCGCCGTCCACGCCGGTATCTGGGGCGACTTCCGCGATCTCGACTGCACCCACATGCTCACCCTCGCCCCCGCTCACCCGAAGACCGATTTCGACCTCTATCACCTCGGCATGCCCTCGGTGCGGGAGGCCATCGTCGTGGCCAAGAATCTGCCCAATGTCTGGCTGAACCTATGCTGGACCCACATCATTTCGCAGGTGCAGAGCCGCTCCGGCATCGACGAACTGCTCGACCAGGTGCCCGTCTCCAAGATCCTCGCTTTCGGCGGCGACTATGCCCGCCCGGTCGAGAAGATCGTCGGGCACCTGTTCATGGCCCGTGAGGACTACGCCCGCGTCTTCGGCGACCGCATCGACCGCGGCCTGCTCGGCCTGAGCGACGCTAAGACCATCCTCAAGCTGTGGTTCCGCGAAAACCCGCTCCGGCTCTACCGCCGCCTCCACCTGCCGACCACAGGAGCCTGAAAGGAGTCCCTCCCATGATCCGCCCCTACCGCCCCGCTGATCTGCCCGTCATCATGGACATCGGCAACCGCGCCTGGAAGCCCATCTACGACATGTACCAACGCCTCCGCGGCGACGACCTCTTCACCCTCATCACCCCAGACCGCGAAACCGCCAAGGGCAGCCAGGTCAAGCACTCCGCCGAGCACACTCCCGAACGCATCCTGATCTGTGAGGAAGCGGGCCGCATCGTCGGCTTCCTCACCTTCCTGCTCGACCGCGAGAAGGGCATCGGCACCCTCGGCAACAACGCCGTCGATCCCGCCTGCGGCCTGAAGGGCATCGGCCAGCAGATGTACAAGGCCGCCTTCGAACGCTTCCGCCAGGAAGGCATGCGCTTCGCCAAGGTCACCACCGGCCTCGACGAAGCCCACGCCCCCGCCCGCCGTGCCTACGAACGCGCCGGCTTCAACGTCCGCCAGGAAGACGTGACCTACTACATGAAGCTGTGAGGCGGTGAACAACCGGCACCGCCTCTGCCCGCTATGGCGTCCCCGGCGGATACGGCGGAAGCACCGGCCAAGCCGGAGCGGACCGCCGACTTCGGGCGGGACTGGTCGCGAATGCCAGACGCCGCGGAGCGCTGAAAGCGCGGCCATTCCTCAGCCCAGGGCACCGCCCTGGGAATGGAATCCAAAACGAGATTGAGCCC
>CAILKC010000503.1 GCA_903834675.1 uncultured Victivallales bacterium
CGGCCCGGACCGAGGACCCGCTGAAGCGGGTACTCCTGACCTCCATCCGCCAGGAGTCCCGCCTTCAGGCGGTCTCTCCCTCTTCCCTCCTTACTCCCTCGACGGCCGCCCCGTCGAGCGCATCACCGCCTACCTCTTCCACGCGGGCGGGCACGACAACCCCGCCGTGCTGCAGGCCAACGTCGGCAAGGGCTTCATCGGCAGCTACGTGCTTGGCATGGGCTTCACCTTTGATGATACGGACAGCAAGGGCGTCGCCAGCCCGCTGGCACTCATGCGCGAGTTGATCGCCAAGGACCCGCGTAACGCAGAGCGCATTTTCCCCTACATCGGCGGCGAGGAGGTCAACGACAGCCCCACTCACGCCCACCACCGCTACGTGATCAACTTCGGCGACATGTCCGAGGATGAAGCCCGCCGTTGGTCGAACCTTATGACTATCGTTGAGGAGAAGGTCCGGCCGGCCCGACTCAACCAGGGATCGATAGTGAATCCTGCTCGCTGGTGGATGTTCGCTCGACCTGCATCTGACCTCTACGCCGCCGCCCGCGGGCTGGGGCAGGTACTGGTGCTATCGCGAGTGCGAGCCACGGCCTTCACCTTCCTCAGGCAACCGACCATCTTCTCGGAGCAGCTTGTCGTCTTCCCATTCGAGTCTCTCTCAGCGTTCTGCCTCCTGCAAAGCCTGGCCCACGAGATATGGTCAAGGTTCTTCAGTGGCACGGCTCTTGACCTGGTCCGGTACGCACCCGCTGACTGCTTCGAGACCTTCCCATTCCCCCGGAACTGGGAGACCGACGCGGCATTGGTGACGACCGGCCAGGAGTACTATGAGTTCCGGGCGGCGCTGATGCGGGACCTCTGGATCGGCCTGACCCAGACCTACAACCTCTTCCACGATCCCGAGATGGAGGAGCGCCTGCGGGCGCTGTACGGGAAACGAGGGTCGAGGGTCGGGGGCGAGGGGCTCGACTGGCGGGCGGCGGAGAAGGTGCCAGCCGACCAGCCGACCCTGGTGCTCTATCCGACCCCGGCCGCCGCCGCGGCGGGCATCGTCCGCCTGCGCGAGCTGCACACCGCCATGGACCGCGCCGTGCTCCACGCCTACGGCTGGGATGACATCCCCACCGCCTGCGAGTTCATCCTCGACTACGACGACGAGGACCCGGCCGCCTCAGACGACTCCGCCGCACCGAGCGACGCACCCTCGACCCCGGGTCGCCGCAAGAAGCGCCCCTGGCGCTACCGCTGGCCCGATCCCGTCCGCGACGAAGTCCTCGCCCGCCTCCTGGCCCTCAACGCCGAGCGCGCCGAGGAAGAACGCCTCGCCGGCGCCGCCGCGGACTCCGCAAAGCCGAAAGGCAAGGGTCGGGGCAAGAAGGTTGGCGGGGACGGGAGCAACCAGCCGGGGCTGGGGCTATGATAGGCGGATACCGGATCTGGGGGCTCCAAGCACAGTCGTCTGCGGCACGCGCCTGGCGGACGCCCCCGTGGCCGTTCACCACGCGCTGAATGGCCGCTCCTCGCCCGCGCCTTCCCCCGGCGTCGGCCGAATACTGTTCTGTTGGATGAGGCAGCGACTGCTGGGGGTAGCAGACAGAAGGGTGCCTGCTACAGTATGCAGGGGTGCTGGTCACCTCTCGGGACGACGCTGGCCGAGGTGGCGTGGACGGACCCTTTGGCGGGCAGCACTGCGACGGAGGCGTGCATGTTGGCGAGAGTGGATTACTTGGAGTCAGGAAGGCGCCATTTCGACGACGGCCTGCGCTTGGCGGCCGCATGCCGCCTGCCCAACGCCGGGCAGTTGTTCGGGTTGTCCGCCGAGTGTGGAGTCAAGGGTCTTCTCGTGGCGCTGGGACACCAGACTGAATCGGACGGAGGTCTGGGTAAAGGCCCCTTGCGGAAGCACGTGAACCAGTTGCACGCTGCGTCTGCGGACTTGAGCGTGTTCTTGACTGGAAGGAACGCGGGGCGCTATTGGGCGATGTTGCCGAGCTTGGCGAACTTCGTCGACTGGAGCGTGGACCAGCGGTATTACGGGACTGCCGGGATTCCGCAGTCGCACGCGAACTGGCAGGCAGCCGCCCGCGAAGTCCAGGAGATGCTGCAGCAAGCCCAACTCGACGGGGTGGTGGCATGACAACGAGACCAGTCTTGTTCGCCGATGTGCTCCCTGCCGCCATCGTCGCCCTAGACCGTGCTGGGGTCGCCCGGGGCGATGCGGTGCTTGTCCGGGATCTTTCAGGCCGCATACGGGCGGCCCTTGATCTCGAACGCAAGGATGCGGATGCTTCCCGCATGCAGAGGCTGGATGAGGATCTCGGGCTTCTCGGAGCTTACTCGGAAACCCGCGGCGCACGGATTCTGTTCCGGGGCGATCTTTTGGACCCAGATATCGTCTTTAGGAACCCGGGCATTCAGGAAGTGGCGCCCCCTGAGTACAGCGGCGAGCCCGTGCGGCTCCTGGACCGGCAGCTTGTCGGTGAGGACTGGTTGCGCACGGGAGTCAGTAGCGACATTCCCCGGCTAGTCTTCTACGGGTTCAAGGGCGGCGTCGGACGGTCGACTGCGGTCGCGGTGGCGGCTTACCATCTGGCAAGCAAAGGCAAGCGCGTTCTGCTGCTTGATCTCGATCTCGAATCTCCTGGGCTCTCGGCTCTGGTTCTGCCTCAGGACAGTCGCGCCGACTTCGGGTTGGTGGACTGGCTTGTGGAGGATGCGGTCGAGCAGGGCGACCTTATTCTGCCTCGGCTCGTGGCATCCAGCCCCATGGGGCAGGAGACGCCGGGCGCCATCCGCGTGGTCTCGGCCGTCGGTGGCAACACCGACCCGACGACCTACTTGGCCAAGTTGGCTCGGGCCTACGCAGACGTGGGGCGGCCTGGGCGAGTGGACCGATTCGCAGAACGTCTGGCGCGGCTGGTGACGGCACTCGAGGCCGAGGAAAAGCCCGACGTCGTGCTCATCGACAGCCGCGCCGGACTCCATGACCTGGCTGCAATCAGTGTCGTCGGCCTCTCCACGATGGCCTACCTCTTTGCCACCGGCTCACCGCAGAGCTGGCAAGGCTACCGGCTGCTCTTCTCGCACTGGCGCTCCTACCCGCGGGCGCTGGTCGCCATTCGTGACCGCCTGACCATGGTCCACGCGCTGTTCCCTGAGACAGACCAGGTGGCGCGGGCTCAGCGCTTTCGGGAGGACTCATGCAACCTGTTTGCCGATACTGTCTATGAGACCGCCGCGCCCGGTGCCGGTCCCGGTGATGACGTGTTCAACTTTGATCCCAACGACGAGTCCGCTCCGCACTGGCCAGTGCGGGTTCTCTGGAACAGCAGGTTCCAGGAGTTCGACCCGATGACCCGTGACCGCGGGATACTGACCGAGGCTTTGACCAACGCGACGTTCGGTGAGCTCCTGGAGCGCATCACGGACGAGGTGGAGAGTTCCCGCCATGAGTAGTCCATTCCCCCGAGATGCTCTGCGCGCGGCGCTTCGGAAGTCCCTGCCAGGCATCGATCCAGAATCGGCTGCAGGCAGTCGCATCCCCTTCACTTACGTTCCGCCCAGCCATGCACGGGCGATCGAGCCCGACAGCGTGTTGGTGGAAGGGATCCGTGGTGCGGGAAAGAGCTTCTGGTGGAACGCGCTCAAAGACGATGCACACCGACGGTTTGTTGTCTCTGCGTTCCCCGAGACTCGTCTTCGCCCTGGCACCGAGATCGGGGCCGGCTATGGCCTGGCGTCGGACTCGCGGTTTCCGGCGAAGGACGTCATCACCAAACTGGTCGCCGAGCATGATCCCAGGCACGTCTGGAAGGCCGTTGTCGCTACGAACCTGGGCTTCGGAGAAGTGGATACGGCTGCGACCACCTGGGAAGCGCGAACCCAGTGGGTACGCGGCCATGCCGAGGACTACGAAGCCCTGCTTGCCCAGGCCGACAGGCGGCTCTTGCAGGAGGGAAGGAATTGCATCATCCTGTTCGATGCCCTCGACCGTCTAGCGGCAGACTGGAGTACCTTGCGCCCCATCGCGAAGGCGTTGTTCCAGGTGGCTCTCGACGTGCGCAGTTGCAGGGCTATCCGCCTCAAGCTCTTTGTGCGGCCTGACATGATCGAGGACCGCGAGATCATCGGGTTCCCTGATGCGTCGAAGCTACTGGGGCAGAAGGTGTCGCTGACCTGGAGGAGGGCCGACCTCTATGCCCTGGTGTTTCAGTGTACCGGCAATGACCCCGAGCACGGTGCGGTTTTTCGCGATCAGTGTGACCGCGAGTTCGGAAGCCACTGGACGCAGGATCCAGGTGGCGAGGCGTGGGTCCTGCCGAAATCGCTGAGGGCAGACGAGGATCTCCAGAAATGCGTGTTCCATGCACTGGCCGGCCCGACTATGGCCTCAGGCCCAAGCGGGCACAAGCGAGGGTTCCCCTTTACCTGGTTACCCAACCATCTCGCCGACGGCCGCGAGCAGGTTAGCCCCCGCAGCTTCTGTTCAGCTCTCCGGGCTGCAGCAGAGCACGATCAGCCCGACGGGTGGCCCTTCGCACTCCACTACAGAGGGCTCCAGGTCGGCGTCCAGAAGGCATCGCAGATTCGCGTGGACGAAGTGTGTGAGGATCTGCCCTGGGTCCGCGACGCTATGACGCCCCTGAGGCAACTCGTGGTCCCTTGCCCCCAGGAGGACGTGATCGGGCGCTGGGAAAGCGAAGGCACCGCGAAAAGACTGCGGGGACAGAATCTCGACAAGCTTCCGCCTCAGCACCTCGACGACGGCCCACGAGGTCTACTGCAAGACCTCCAGTTCATCTCTCTCGTCGACATTCTCGGCGACGGCCGGGTCCAGATGCCGGACGTGTACCGCATAGCGTTTGGGCTCGGGCGGAGGGGCGGAGTGAAGCCAGTGCGTTGACGGGACGACTCGGACTGAGCGTGGCGGTATGGCTCGCTGCCGTGGCGGCCTGCGCCGACAACGTGGTGCCGACGTTACTCACCGCGCCGCGTCGCGCCGTGGTATGGGCCTGAGTGAGCGCCGTTGTGACAACAGCATGCCGTCCGCCGTTCCCCATGATGTGGTGCCGTGATGATGTGCTGCCGTGTGCACTCAAACCCCTGGCATAGATTGGGTACCGGCCGTTCCTATGAGTGCAGCCATGCACATAAGAGAGTTTCCTGCCGCGGTTTCCGGCAGTCAGGTGCGACCGGCTGGGGCTGATTGGCGAGGACATCGGGCGGCTGGAGCATGCGGGGACGCTGCCTGCGGCGCCGCGGTTGCGGCGGGCTGACCGTGTCAACGCAGGATTGGCGGGTACAAAGCGGCGTCATGCCCTTCGACAGGCTCAGGGCCTTGAGCAAGCGAAGCGCGTCGAAATGGCCGCCGGCACTCCAAAGCTCGGCATGCCGGCCGGCGCGGTAACACGCCGAGACCCGGCAAGAGCGGGACTTTTTGTACCGCGGCGGCTGACCGACCAAGTAACCGATCAAGTAACCGACCAAGTAGGGTGAGTATGGCGAGCAGAAGCCGCCGGTACACGACGCCGCAAGGGGCTGAGGCCGAGTTCGAGCCGGGGTCGCAGGGGCGCGTTCTGAGGAACCTGTGTGGGATCATCCGCAAACGCGAGATGGACAAGGCCGAGTATGAGGCCTCGGGACTACGCCCGCTTGGCGGGCTTCTTCGCCGCGGCAATGCGGGTGCGGGTAGATGAGGAGCGGGCCCCGTGAGGCGCACGGGTACTCGGAAGGTGGGCGCCCTCGAACACCGAGGAGTCGCGGGCGTTCTCCTCCAGAAGCCTGGCGCGCCGGGCGGGAGACCGCAGGTAGGCGTTGGTCTGGATGAGTGAAGGCATGCTGGAAGATAGCACTTGCATGGCGACGATCAACCGCCGTAGGCCGGGGCTGGTCTGGCTGGCGGGTTTGCGAAGGGCGGATTGGCGGGCGCGCTTGTCGTCGAGTCGCGCGCCCGTACTGTGGGCCATTCCGGGCCAGCCGGAACGGGCTGGCCCGCATGGAGGGCGTGGGCTGTGCCCCCGCCGCGGCGCTCGCGCAGGAGCGCCCTCCAACGCCCTTTGCGTCGCGCAGGGCGGAACAAGACGGGTACTGGGTGAGGTGGCGATGTCACACGCGGCGGTATGTTCGTGGAGACGGACAGGACGATGAAGCGCAGCAAGGCAGCAGAGATCACGTTCAGGGATCACTCCTTCGAGGAGTGTGTCCGCCTGGATCCGGACCTGGCCGCCACGCGGGCGGAGTACGCGAAGAAGTCCGCCAAGAGGCGGCGCCAGGCGGCGGAG
>CAILKC010000504.1 GCA_903834675.1 uncultured Victivallales bacterium
AGGACGTCTGAGGCCTGGGCTCCGTTCGGCCGCCCCGAAGACGTGTAAGGACGTCTGAGGCCTGGGCTCCGTTCGGCCGCCCCGAAGACGTGTAAGGACGTCTGAGGCCTGGGCTCCGTTCGGCCGCCCCGAAGGGGCACAATTCCTCAGCCCAGGGCAACGCCCTGGGAATGGAACCCAAAACGAGATTGAGCCCTGCCGGGGCGGCATACCGACAGTCCATGGGCACCGCGCGGCCAGGTATTGCGCCCCTTCGGGGCTGAGAATCTGGGGTATGCGCGGTACCCAGGGCGCTGCCCTGGGCTGACGAATGTCAGCCTTTCAGGCTTGGAGTTGCTGCCGGTTTTCGACCGGCATTCAACCTGCGCGTCGTCGGGCGTAGCTTCCTGAGGTCTGTGCCTCGCCTGCCCCTGGCAACCGGTCTGCACGCCGTTGTTTTGGCTGCCGCCAGCGGTTGATTTCTGCCCGTGCCGCTCCATGTTTGACGCCGTTCTGGTCCCGGTCGTGTCGGGGTTTGGCCGGGCATGACGGGCTCGTACGACTGGGGAAACCCGGCAGCATGGGAATCCTCCCCCCCAGGCGATCCCGCCGGAAAGGCGCCGCGATGCAGCAGCAGGGCTTCGACAACGAGCTCTACCTCGAAGAGCAATCTCAGTATATCGTCGAACGGGCCAAACTGTTCGGCAATAAACTCTATCTCGAGTTCGGCGGCAAGCTGGTGCATGACTTCCATGCCGCCCGCATCCTGCCGGGGTTCAACCCCAACGTCAAGATCCGCCTGCTGGAACGCCTGCGCGACAACGCCGAAATCGTCATCTGCGTCTTTGCCGGCGACATCGAGCGGCGCAAGACGCGGGCCGACTTCGGCACCACCTATGACTTGGACGTGCTGCGGCTGATCGATGACCTGACCCGACGCGACATCCTGGTGCGGGCGGTCGTGGTCACCCGCTACGACGGCCAGACCTCCGCCGACGCCTTCATCCGCCGCCTCGAACGCAACGGCATCCGAGTCTACCGGCACCGCGCCATCCGGGGCTACCCGGCCGAGGTGGCCCGGATCGTCAGCCCCGAGGGCTACGGCGCCAATCCCTTCGTCGAGACCGAACGGCAAGTGGTCGTGGTCACCGGCCCCGGCCCCGGCAGCGGCAAAATGGCGACCTGTCTCAGCCAGGTCTACCACGAACACCTCCGGGGCGTCCGGGCCGGCTATGCTAAGTTCGAGACTTTCCCCATCTGGAATCTGCCCCTCAAACACCCGGTCAACGTCGCCTACGAAGCCGCTACCGCCGACCTCGGGGACTTCAACCAGGTCGACCCCTTCCACCTGGAAGCCTACGGCACCACCGCCATCAACTACAACCGCGATGTCGAGATCTTCCCCGTCGTCAAGCATATCCTGCGCCGCATCATGGACGAAGAGCGCGTCTATAAGTCCCCCACCGATATGGGCGTCAACCGCGCCGGCTTTGCCATCAGCGCGGACCACGTCGTCCAACTCGCCGCCGTCCAGGAGGTCATCCGGCGCTACTTCCGCTACCAGTGCGAGTACAAGATGGGCCTCACGGAGCAGAGCACGGTGGATCGGGTGAGCGTCCTGATGACGGAACTGGGCTGCACCGAGACGGACCGGGCCGTGGTGGCGCCGGCCCGCCAGGCGGCCGAGCAGGCCCGCGAACAGGGCCGCGGTCACGATGGCATCTTCTGCGGCGCCGCCATCGAACTCCCTGACGGCCGCCTGGTCACGGGCAAAAACTCGGCCCTCTTGCACGCGGCGTCGGCCTGTGCGCTGAATGCCATCAAGGAACTGGCCGGCATCCCCGACGCCATTCACCTGCTCTCGGCGCTGGTCCTGCAATCGGTCAGCGAGATGAAGACGAAAATCCTCAAGGGCGGACAGGTCAGCCTCAACCTCGAGGAAACGCTCATCGCCCTGAGCGTCAGCGCCGCGGCCAACCCCATGGCGCAGGCGGCGCTGCAGCAATTGGAACGGCTCAACGGCTGCGAAATGCACCTGACCCATATCCCCACCCCCGGCGACGAGTCCGGCCTGCGCCGACTCGGGGTCAACCTCACCTGCGATCCGAATTTCAGTAGCAAGTTCTTGCATGCGGTGTGATAGCCAACGGCCCAGGAGGACGGAGCAGATGCCAAAGCGCAGCGACATCAACAAGGTCATGATCATCGGTTCGGGCCCCATCGTCATTGGGCAGGCCTGCGAGTTCGACTACTCCGGCACCCAGGCCTGCAAGGCCCTGCGGGCGCTGGGCTATAAGGTCGTCCTGGTCAACTCCAATCCCGCCACCATCATGACCGATCCCGGTATGGCCGACGAAACCTATATCGAGCCCCTGAATGTCGAACGCATGGAGCAGATTATCGCCCAGTGCCGACCCGATGCGCTGCTGCCTAACCTCGGCGGCCAGACCGGACTGAACCTCTCCTCACAACTCGAGAAGGCCGGCGTGCTGCAGAAGTACGGGGTGCAGATCATCGGCGTCAAGGCCGATGCGATCGAGCGCGGCGAGGACCGGCTCGCCTTCAAAGAAACCATGCAGCGCCTCGGTATCGATATGCCTCAGAGCGAGTTGGCCTACACCGTCGAGCAAGCCGAGGCGGTCGCCGCTAAGCTCGGCTACCCGGTCGTCATCCGGCCAGCCTATACCATGGGCGGCACCGGCGGCGGACTGGTCTACAATGTCGAAGAACTGCGGATCGTGGCCGCCCGGGGCATCAGCGCCAGCTTCGTCGGCCAACTCCTGGTCGAGGAGTCCGTGCTCGGTTGGGAAGAGCTCGAACTCGAAGTGGTGCGCGACGAGAAGAACCAGATGATCACCGTCTGTTTCATCGAGAACATCGATGCCATGGGCGTGCATACCGGCGATTCGTTCTGCGCCGCCCCCATGCTGACCATCAGCCCCGAGCTGCAAAAGCGCCTGCAAAAGTGGTCCTACGACATCGTCGAGGCGATCGGCGTGATCGGTGGTACCAATATCCAGTTCGCCCACGACCCGGTGACCGACCGCGTGGTGATCATCGAGATCAACCCGCGCACCTCCCGTTCCTCCGCCCTCGCCTCCAAGGCCACCGGCTTCCCCATCGCCCTGGTGTCCGCCCAATTGGCCGGTGGACTCACCCTGGACGACATCCCCTACTGGCGCAAAGGCACCCTCGAAAAGTATGAGCCCTGGGGCGATTACGTCGTCATCAAGTTCGCCCGCTGGGCCTTCGAGAAGTTCAAGGGCTCTCAGGACAAACTGGGCACCCAGATGAAGGCGGTCGGCGAGGTCATGAGCATCGGCAAAACCTACAAAGAGGCCTTCCAAAAGGCCATCCGCTCGCTCGAGACCGGCCGCTACGGCCTGGGCTTTGCCAAAGACTTCAACCGTAAGACCCTTTCAGAACTGCTCGGACTGCTCTGCGAGGCCACCAGCGAGCGCCAGTTCATCATGTACGAGGCGCTGCGCCAGGGCGCTACCGTCGAACAACTCTTCAAGCTGACCCACATCAAAGCCTGGTTCATTCAGCAGATGAAGGAGCTGGTCGAGTTGGAGGAGCGGGTGCTGGCCTGCAAGGGCCGCGATCTGCCGGATGCGCTGCTGGTCCAGGCCAAGAAGGATGGCTTCGCCGATAAGTACCTCTCCAAGCTCCTGGGCATCTCCGAGAAGCGTATCCGCGACCGCCGCCAGGCACTCGGCTGCGTCGAAGGCTGGCAGGCGGTGCCCGTCAGCGGCGTGAACGATGCCGCCTACTACTACTCTACCTACAATGCCCCCGACACCGTCCCGGTCAGCACCCGCCGTAAAATCATGATCCTCGGCGGTGGCCCGAACCGCATCGGTCAGGGCATCGAATTCGACTACTGCTGCGTCCATGCCGCCCTCGCCCTGCGCGACCTCGGCTACGAAACCATCATGGTCAACTGCAACCCCGAGACGGTCTCCACCGACTACGACACCTCCGATAAACTCTACTTCGAGCCCCTCACCGTCGAAGACGTGCTGAGTATCTACGCGAAAGAAAAGCCCGAGGGGGTCATCGTCCAATTCGGCGGCCAGACCCCGCTGAATATCGCCGCCGAACTCGCGGAGGCCGGAGTCCGCATCCTCGGCACCAGCATCGACACGATCAACGTGGCCGAGGACCGCGATCTGTTCCGCAAGATGATGGAACGTATGGGCATCCCGATGCCGGAGTCGGGCATGGCCAGCACCTTGGACGAGGCCCTGCTGGTGGCCGGCAAGATCGGCTACCCGCTGATGGTGCGGCCCTCTTTCGTCCTCGGCGGCCGCGGCATGGAGGTCGTCCACGACGAGCAGATGCTGCGCGAATACATGGCCAAGGCGGTGGATGTCACCCCGGAACGACCCATCCTGATCGACCGCTTCCTGGTCAATGCCCTCGAGTGCGAAGCCGATGCCGTCTCCGACGGCGAGCAGGTTTTTGTGCCCGCGGTCATGGAGCACATCGAGCTGGCTGGCATCCACTCCGGCGACTCCGCCTGCGTCATCCCGCCCGTCAGCATCCCGCCCAAGCACCTGACGACGATTACCGACTACACCACCCGCATTGCCCGCGAACTCAAGGTCGTGGGCCTGATGAACATGCAGTACGCCATCGAGAAGGACAAGGTCTACGTGCTGGAGGCCAACCCCCGTGCCTCACGCACGGTGCCGTTGGTCTCCAAAGTCTGCAATATCCAGATGGCGCGCATCGCCACCCAACTCATGGCTGGCACCCGCCTGAAAGAGCTCAACCTCAAGCATCGGACCATCCCGCATTTCGGCGTCAAGGAGTCCGTGTTCCCCTTCGATAAGATGCCCGAGGTCGACCCGGTCCTGGGCCCGGAGATGCGCTCCACCGGCGAGGTGCTGGGCATGGCGGCGTCCTTCGGCGTGGCCTTCTACAAAGCCCAGGAAGCGGCCCAGATGGTGCTGCCCCTCCAGGGCACCGCGCTGGTTAGCCTGGCGGAGAAGGATGAGGTCGCGCTCGAGGTCGGCCGCAGCCTGGTCGAACAGGGGTTCAAGATCCTGGCCACCGATGGCACCCACCGGTTCTACGCCCAGAACGGGATCACCTGCGAGCGCATCAACAAGCTCAGCGAGGGTCGCCCCAATATCGCGGATGCCATCACCAACAAGAGCATCCAGCTCGTCATCAACACCCCCGCCGGCAAGCGCAGTCGCTCGGACGACTCCTATATCCGCAAGGCGGCCATCAAACACAAGCTGCCCTACGTGACCACCCTCGCCGCCGCCCGCGCCGCGATCCGAGGCATCGCCGACTGCCGGAAATTCGGCGCGGCCGAGGTGCGCTCGCTGCAGAGCTACCACCAGGCGCTGAAGTAGGACGCTGGAGCTGCGCCCCCGTCGCTCAAGGCGGGGGCGGCAGACCCAGGCCGGCGGCCGTCGCCGCGGTCGCCGGGGCGCGCAGACGCAGGATGCGGCCCGTGTTGCGATACTGCAGGGCAAAGTCGCCGCCGGGCAGACGGGTCAACCGCACCGCGTCCGAGCCGAGGCTCTTCCAGACCCCCGGCGTGAGGGCCACCGCAATGCCCCCGGGCAGCACCAACCGGTAACGATACCCGATGCGGGCGCTGGCCCCCTCGGGGTCGCTGATGCGGCCGGACGTGTGCACCGTGGAGCTGCCCACATCCAGAACCGTGCCGACGTCGCGGGTCGTGAAGCCTGACGGAATCGAGGGCGCGTAGGAACTCGTCCCTTGCCCGCTGGTCACCTCGGGCTCAGTCCAGCCGTCCGGGAAGGACCGTTCCGTGACCACGCGCAGGGTGGCGGAGTCCGCCACCAGGCCCATGGCGGCCGCGGCTACGAAGACCAACACCCAACGCATGGTCAACATCGTCGTTCTCCCGGCGCAAGATCAGACCGACGACCCGCTACCTACTACCCAGTCAGTGTAACCTCGAACCATCCGCACCGCAACCGTCCCCACGCCGCCCCCAGGGCGGGTTACGGTCTGGGGGATTACGGCTTGCCTCAGGTTACGGCCGGGGGGATTACGGCGGAGACCGCCGGCTCCAGGGGATCGACCACTGCGAGGACCCGTACCTGGCCCCCGGAGCTGGCGTGAACGAGGGCGAAGTCAGCGCCCGCCTGGGCCTTCGCGGCGCTCCCGCCTGCGGCGAGGCCATCCAGGTGGCGCGCGACTGCCTGCTGGCCCAGTATCTGGGCGTGCCCATCCATCTGGCGCACATCTCCAGCAAGATGAGCGTGGACGTCATCCGCGAAGCGAAAGCGAAAGGCGCTCCCGTCACGGCGGAGACCTGCCCGCACTACCTGATCCTCACCGAGGAGGCCTGCGAGAACTACGACACCGCCGCCAAGGTGAACCCCCCGCTGCGCACCCGGGCGGACCAACAAGCCTTGCTTGCGGCCCTGGAGGACGGCACCATCGACGTGCTGGCCACCGACCACGCTCCCCACGCCGCCCACGAGAAGGAGACCCCCTTCGACGAGGCCCCCAACGGCATCTCCGGGCTGGAAACGGCCCTGTCCGTCACCTGGGAACTCGTCGCGCGCG